>CAJYIL010000246.1 GCA_913774795.1 Pseudobdellovibrionaceae bacterium | reverse complement strand
CTGACAGCGGTCATCGTTGATTTGAATCGATAATCCGGTCTGAAAAAACGCCGACTCCACCGCATCGACCATGTCGGTTTTCTCTGAGCAGGAGGGTGCTGGTTGAATCGCGCGAAGGGACTTCTGCGTCAGATCTCCGCATGAATTGCCCATGACTGAATCCCATCCGTCCACCGCACCCCGAATAACGCCCGTCTTCGCTTCGCCCCAGTACCAGCTGATGCCGTCGCCCACGCGCGAGACGATCCCGCGTGACTGCGCCTGCGCAAGCGAAGTGGCAAAAATGAGACTGACGAAAACGAACTTCATCACTCTGGCTTATCGGCATTTGCGCGTATCACTTTGAGTCTAGCGACCGAAGTCGAGCCCTACCGAATGTGCTCTTTTCGTTTTCCATAATTGCCGAAAAGACACACATGAGTTCAGCCCGGAAAACATCCGCGTGGATCGCCAGTCTTCTGGTCGCCAGCTACGCGCTTATCGCCGTCAGCACGCAAACCTACGTGCGGGCGATTCTCATTCCGGAGATCGATCAGGACGATAAGAAGGTCGAACAATTTCAGACCCTCATTCTCGAAGACCTGAAACTTCTCGACAGCCGACCGATCTTTCCGAAATCCGAGCGGGAGAAAAACGCGGAAAGATTTCTGACCGGCTTCATCTCGTGGTCAGGCGCCGAGCCGCTTCACACACTCGAGCACGAGCACTTGCTTGAAGCAAAATCGAAACACCCGGATATTTGGGCCAGCGACGCGAACTTCAAAGCGTTCATGCAAGATGATGATATTCGATCGCTCGAACTGAACTGGCTCGATCAGCTTCTTGCATACGATCATTTCGACATCACCACGCATCCGCGTTTCAGTGAATCTCTCGAGCGCGCACAAAGCGCCCGCGGGATTTCGCGGATGGGCTTAATGAGCGAGCTTCCGTTTCCTGACCACTCCGAACTCCGGTTTGCCGCTCTCGCGCGCGCGGCTCAACTGCATCGAGCGGGAAAACCCCTTCAGGCGCTCGAGCTTTTCCGCCACGTCACGCAGCTCATGGCGACGAGCGAGACTCTGGTCTCCTCGATGAGTGCCGCGGCCATGCTAAAAGTTGAGAAAACTCTTGCTCAAAAATGGCAAGTCGAGTGGACGCCGATTGACGAGGACCGAATCGAAGCCATGAAACGAACGGCGTGGTCTTGGCCTGGTGTTCTTCGGACTTTGGCCAAAACAGGTTCTCTCGGAGATTTTGAGCCTTACTTTAAACCAGAGTTAAACGCATGCTCGTTCATCATCGAGCCATCGGTGACGTCTGAAATTCTACTCAGCGACTACCTACAACCGACTTTCGTGTTTGAACCTAATTTGAATGAACGTCTTGAGAGAGAGCGAGGCGTCTTTGCAAAAGCGCTCGCGACTTGCGGGCATGCGGATCTAAAGGTTTTCCTGGATCCCGTATCGAGCCCGCTCATGATCGGTCGGGGCGTCCCGAACCCGGCGCGCATTCCTTTTCTGCGCCGGGTGATGGGACTGACCCTCGTGAGTTTCGCGACACCGAATGCCTTCAAGTATTATGAAGAACGTCGGCGTCCCGCTTCTCAGTGATTAGTGAAGGTCTTTACCTTCTTCGTCGCGAAGCGAGCTTTTCGCCTCATCGATTTTTGAATTCATTTGATCTGAGTGCTTCGCGAAGAGTTCGTTGATCTTCTTCGTCGCTTCTTCTTTCGCCATGCCGAATTTTTGTTCGATCAAGCCGATGAGCGACGTCGCGTTGCCTTGAGTGCGGTCGACCTCATCCGAAGTGAGCTCGCCCCACGTCTTCATGACTTCGCCTTTAATTTCTTTCCATTTGCCGCTGATGATTGAGTTGTTCATTTGAGAACTCCTTGTTGATTCGAATTTCGTCCCGTTTCCGAAAAGAATCGTCGCGAAGCACTCACGTTTCTGTGCCATTATGACAACGTTTGCCGTGACAAGTGCACTTTTCGAGTTCCACACTCGAAGCTTGGAGGACGTCGTTGGAGCCACTTGCCGCATTCCCAAACAATGAAATCTCATTGAAGATCGTACTCGCCATCGGGGTCGGTCTTCTCGTCGGCCTTGAGCGCGAATTCGCCTCAAAAGACGTCGGCGTTCGCACCTTTTCGCTCGTCAGCGTCTTCGGACTCCTGACATCACTTGTTCACATCGATTTTCTGATCACCGGCCTCGTCTCGACTCTCGTGATGACTGCGTTCATGAACGCGCGCTCGATGCTCGCAAATAAGTCGCTTGAGATCACAACGTCGGTGGCAATGCTCGTGACGTTCTGTTTGGGGGCTCTGGTCGGAAATGGCCACGTCTTCACGCCGGTTGCCGGCGCGATCATCATGACCCTTTTGCTGTCCTGGAAGACCGAGCTCTCGGCTTTCGCTCACGGCCTGAAACTCAACGAAATTCGTTCGGCCGTCATTTTGGGTCTTTTGTCGTTTGTCGTCTACCCGCTTCTCCCCAACGAATACATCGACAAATGGGATTTGTTTAATCCTCGCGAATCGTTCATGACCGTCCTCGTTCTCGCCGGTCTCTCGTTTGTGAACTACGTGCTCCTGAAAATTTACTCAACCCGTGGTCTTTATTACTCCGCACTCTTAGGTGGTGCCGTTTCTTCTTCGGCCGCCGCTTCTGAAGTCTCGAACGCGGTCAAAACGCCGAACGGGATTCTCCCGCACGCTCTCCCAATCTTGCTTATGACAATGGTTTCGATGTTCATCCGAAACCTTGTTCTTCTTGGCGGTCTTGAGCCGCAGGCCATCCCGATCGCGCTGGCGCCACTGGCCGGAATGACTTTCGCGGCGGTGATTCTCATCTGGAAAGCCCAAGCCAAGCACGAAGACGGAACAAGCCCGACAGTCCCGATCCAAGTCGACTCTCCGGTGTCACTAAGACGCGTGAGCAAGTACGCAGTCATGTTCATTACGCTTCAAGTTTTCGGAACGCTCGCCGTTCGTTACTTAGGTGAAGCCGGTGTTCTTTCGGTCAGCTTCTTCGGTGGTTTCGTTTCGTCCGCGTCGGCGACCGCATCGGTCGCAAAACTTGCGTCGCAAGGCAAAATTTCGCCCGCGCTCGCAGGTATCGCGACTGTTTTGACATCCGTCTCCTCGGCCCTCGTGAATTTGCCGGTCGTTCATCAAGTGACCCACGACAAAGCCCTCGTTCGACGTCTCGCGTTTCACACGTTTGCCGCGATTTTCACGGGCCTAGTCATGATGGCGTTCGTGGAGTGGTTCTTCTCGTATCTTTGATCACAATTTCTTCGGGCAGTGCTTTTCCGGAGCACCGCTGATACGAACTGGCCATGAAGACTCTTTTCGCTCTCATCCTTTTATTTGCCGCCTCTGCTCAGGCATCTTTGAGCTACACGCTCATGCCGGCCGGCCCCGGCTGCGTCGAGATTCACGAAGCCCGCGTGGAGTGGCCGTTCCCTTATGTCGGCGTCGATGATGTTGTGACGCAAGTTCGGTTTTACTTCTCGCAAGATCAGGTGACGCCCGACTCAAAATTCATCGCAGTCTCGGTCTCGGCTAACGGTAAAAGCTTTTCGCCGACACGGTTCTGCGACATCCCCGCAGGCACGTGGTTCACGAAGTACGGTTTCATGAACCAGTACGGAAAACTCGTCGAGTTTGCCGAGAACGCTCAACGCGTGATTGTTCCGTGAAGTTCGCGACCGGCGCCAAAGTCTCCTGGAATTGGGCCGGCCGAACCATCGAGGGCACGGTTGAAGACGCCTTTACTTCGAAAGTGTCTCGCAAAATCAAGAATGCGACGATCACTCGAAACGCGACTGAATCAAATCCCGCATACCTTTTGAAATCGGCGAACGGAAATTTCGCACTGAAGTTTGAATCTGAGCTGACTGCGGTTACGCGCGCGAAAGGCCCGACGCCGTCGATGTTTGGGTGAGGGGTGGTTCGTCTGCTGGTGCTGAGATTTCTTCTTTGTGCCTCTAAATAGCTAGACCGGGAGATGATTAAGCTGTGAAGGACAACACATTCGACCTGTCTGGATCGCGGATCTCGAGAACGCCACGTAGCCTCATGGACAATGAAATTATCTCGCGGTGCAAGGCCGGTGCACCGGTTTGAAATGCCGCTCTCTGTGCGATTGCCGCCAAGCCGATTACTACTGCCTCCAACAAACGAGCGCGCCTACTCTTGGTCGCCTCGAACACATAGGGAGATTTATGAAGGCAGGTCTATTTGCTTTTATTTTGCTAGCGAGCATTGTTGCACAGGCAGGTAACGAAGAGTCGGTGCATTGCGAGCTCTACAAGGGCGGAGAAAATGGCTACTCGGAATCGGTCATTATCCGTAAATCCGAAATGAAAAAAGAGTCTGAACACGCTCCTTTCATTTCTGAACTGAACGTTAAAGATGTCAAACTCACCGTCATCGTCATCGAGACCGGATCAGCTTTTGGCTCGCTTTCGCTAGTGGCGCAGTTCCCCGAGTTTGGTGACATCGGCATGATGGCGAACGGTGGGTCAAAGTCTGCGGGCCTCTTCTTGATGGGCCGGAATAGACCGAGAATTACCAGATTTGGATG
>CAJYIL010000245.1 GCA_913774795.1 Pseudobdellovibrionaceae bacterium | reverse complement strand
GCTCAAGTAAACCATTAACAAAACTTGCGCCGTATACACGAAGACGCCGAGAAACGATCGACCGACAGAGTCGATTCGATCCAGCGCGAACTCAGCAATATTCAAACGGCTCTTGAGCATGCTCTCTCATCGGCTGCCCGCCGCCCGGCTCGCAGTCCAGTTGGTGCCACCTTCCTTTTTGTAGCTACAGCGCATCAAACCAACGTCTGGGTTTAGTATCTCCCTGTTTCAAGTCGATGCGGTTTTCGGGATTTGGTAGGTGCAAATCTCATCTCGCGCCTCCGAAGTGCTTTGCCGAGATCATGAAAATCTTTTTCGACAGGACGATCATTCAGCCAGTTGAGGATCGAGGCAGTCTCGTTTGAGAACAAAACGACGTCCTCGCAGATCGGGATCGTGAGTCGCTCCAGACCCAGCTTCCCTCGCAAAGTCGAATAGCGATAGTCTTCGGCGCCGCCTGCGAGATTGGCTTCAACCGGATTCCGATAAACATATTTATACGCGTGATACAGGTACTGCTCGCTCTGGATTCGTGATCGAAAAATTCGGCCTCCATAGACGTGGTTAAGTCTCCGACTTCTCCTCGCAATCGAGCGGCTCGTCTCTCGCATAAAGTACTGCGTCGCTTCGGCCATGTTGTTTTCCGGGAATTTTGCGATGAGATGGAAGTGATTATCCATCAATACAAAAGAAAGAATCTCCGCACCGTAGGCATGATGAATGAAGAAGAGATAATCACTCATGATCGTCCAGACCACGGGCATTGGAAGAGCGAACCACTCGCGATTATTGGATCGTGCACTGAGATGATAAAATGAATCGGGGCAAAAAACGGAAGGAAGTCGAGGCATGCCTCTTAGCAAATTCGCGGCCCAGATTTTTCTCGAATCTTCTCGGGACTAGCGTCCGGCGCGGACACGTCGACCGGACTAACGCACCTTAGCTACAAAAAGGAAGGTGGTACCTAGTAGGCCCAGGCGGAGTAGAAGAGGCTCTTGAGGGATTCCCAGGCGATTTCGTCGCTGCCGGGCGGTTCGTTGATGGCGGGAACGGCGCGAACGATGAGCGGAAAGTCTTTGGGAAATTCGGCTTTGAAAGTCGCGAGCGCGCGCCGCATGTGAAGCCGCGAGGTAATCAACACGAGATCGCGGCACCGAAGAGCTTCGACGAGCGGAAGAGTTTGTTGCGCGTTCCCGAAGGTGGTTTGCGATCTGCGCTCGAGAATGACGTCTTGTTCGCGAAGCGAGCCATAGTACGGAAGAAGCGGAAAAATATCGCGCAGAGATGACTGCGCGTGCACGCCGGAAACGATGAGCTTTTGCACCGAATGGCGCGAGAGAAGATCGAGTCCTTCGCGAACTCGCTGTGGGCCACCCGTCAATGAAACCGCGCAATCCGCGGAAACGTCTTCGGTCCACGACGTGATCGGCTGACGCAAGATCATCCGGACTTCGTGGACCCACGCGAGCACCAACACGAAGATTGCGATCGTCGAGATCGAAACCGTCACGCGGCGCCGGCGACTGCGCCAAAGAAAATCTTTAAGCGCGGAAAAGAACGTTTTCACGGGCGACGTGCGGTCACTTCAATCTCAACTTTTACGCCGCGAGGGAGGCCCGCGACCGCGACGGTCGAACGCGCCGGCGCTTCTGACGTGAAGTACTTCCCGTAGACTTCGTTGACGGCCGGAAAATCACCCATGTCGGTGAGAAAGATCGTTGTTTTCACGATGTTCGCGTAGTCGAGACCCGCTTCCTTTAAGACCGCTCCGACGTTCTTCATCGCGAGTTCGGCCTGCTCACCGACTGAGCCCGTCAAGACTTGGCCATTAGCAGGATCGAGTGGGATTTGACCTGAGCAAAATAAAAAACCGCCCGCTTCAACGGCCTGAGAATAAGGACCAATCGGTGCGGGCGCGTTTTTCGTTTCGAAGATTTTTTTGAATGATGCCATTATTTGAGGACCTCCGGCGTCTGGTTAAGAGACGCCGTCATGGTCCTGGGGCCGGAATTAATAAGTTCCCGCCGTGAACGTCACCGACAACGTCGTCCCTGGAGCCTGAACCGAGAGAACGATTTTGTCACCGAAGATCAGTGCGTTACGAACCGGATCATAAGTCCATCCGTTTTCGCGATCGTTCGGGATGACTTGCGTGCCGTAAGTGACCGTGATCGTGTCGACGACCGGTGGACGCGACAAGAACATGATGCGACCGACTTTCTGGACGACGTCAGCTGCGATATGCGCAAGCTTTGTTCCGTAATCGGTATCGCAGATGTTGTACTCGATCCCTTTAGCCAGCGCGATGAACTCCTCCAGACGTGTCGGAACAACCGAGCCTTCATCACGCGAACACGTCGGACGAGCAATCGTGGATGGAATCAAGGCGCCGTAAGCGAGGACTTTGTCCGCGCGGCCGCCTTTCAAATTCACCAAGAAATCGAACATCTGTTGGCCGGAGGTGATTTGATCCGAGTGATCCTCAGCATCTGTCACCAAGATGATCGCGAGAGTCGCATCGGGCCTCAAGAAGCCGATGTTCTCACGGTTGATCAGTGGGACTGACAGAGCCGCTCGAATCGGATCGAACATCAACTCATCACCCGATCCCGAATCGCCGACCAGCAAGTTCTCCTCGAGAATTGAGAGACCGTTCGGAGTCTGATTGTCGATGAAAGGAACTTTGGTCTTGTAACGAACGAGACGTCCGTCGCCACAAGCGCGTTCGCTCCAGCCGCCCTTGACGTCGCAGTCATCCCCGCTCGTCATACCGTCCATCGAGGTGGTGATCACGCCGATGTGATAGTCGAGAAACGTCGTCTTCTGGATCTCAGCGGTGAACTGTTTGATGTTTCGCGACAAGTTGTCTTGGTGCGAATCCATCGAACCTGAATCGTCGACGACAAAAAGAATGTCGACCTTCGGGTTGAACGAAACTGTTTCGTCGCGATCGGTGACTTTCTTCTGCGGCGGTCCCGATGGCGGAATAGCGCCCTTCTCTGAAACCTGACCGCAGGCTGTGGCGAGTGCCATCAAGCCTGCGAGAGCGAACGATCGAACGTGACGTGGCGTAGGTGTCATGCTGCTCCCCTCTTATCGTTTCGCTGCTTGGCAGCCCTTTTTAATATCGACTTTGTAGTTGGCGAGTTCGTCAAACCACGTTTCTTGCTCAGCCGGGAACGTCAGGCGATCTTTTGCTTTTGATCCCGTCGAACCTTCTTTCACCGAGGCTTTTTGCGTCGACGTCGCATCGGCGACACGGTTGGCAACCGAGATTTGTGAAATCACTTCGGCTTCGACAATGTGAAGCTTCTGGAGGATCTGCGCGATCTCGTTCACTTCTTCGTTCGCCAATGTCTTCACGCGAGCGTAAGTCGCGGCACGTGCTTCGAGAGCGCGGGCATCGACCGCTTTACGAAACTCTTCAAGACGACCCTGAAAACCGACTTGCGCGGTACCACCCGTCAGCGAACGAGCGTAGAGATCACCCGCTACTTTCGCTTCTTTTTCGAGAGCGACTTGCGTCGAGAGCGCCTGGTTCAAAACTTGATCGCGAGTTACGAAACGAGGAAGACGAGTCGCCGTTTTTCCCATTTTCGCGAGAGTCATCGTTTCTTTCTTTGAACGGTTGATGAAGTCTTCGACTTCTTTGTTCTCAGATGTCTCCGAGATCGCCATCAAATCTTTTGCGCGCGTCTTGAATCGATCGCGGAAGTTGTTGAGCGTTGTGACGACCGCTGGGTAATCACAGACTTTCAACTCAGCCAAGCTGTGAAGAAACATAGGCTCAGGCCCGGTCTGCGAGGTGAACTCAGGCAACGTGAGGGTCTTTGTAACCGCGATGGTGTTTTGCGGCTCACCTTTACGGATGTACGCCCAACCGGCCTCTTCTTGTGCATCGAACCAGTAGTCAGACGACTTCGGTACTTTCTCGTAGTACTTGATCGCGGCATCCAAGAATCCATTTTGGTACAACAAACGCGCGGCCGTGACCGTCATCAAATCTTGGCTGACCGGATTGTTCGGCGCTTTCATCAAAACCGCGAGAGCTTTCGCGGCTGTTCCGGCATCCTCACCCGTCGAGAGCGCAAGGACGAGCTGCCACGAGAGCCAGGCGCGCTCCGGTGTATCGACCTGCGTTTTCTTGATGAGCTCTTTCAGAGCCGCGATTTGATCAGAGCCGTAAGTTTGGCGTGAACGAACACGGATCTCGGCCGAAGAACCGAAGATGTCGGTGAACTTCGGATTCCATTTCGGAACATTCACGAGAGTCCAGGTCGCATCGTTCACCGGAGCGGCCTCAACCCACATTTTCGTGATCTCGGGGGCGATCGCCTCTGGTTTCGAAATCGCGAGAAGGTTTTCGAGGCCAACCACTTTCATGCCGTTTTTGAACATCAAAAGCGCGTTGAGCGCTTGTCCCGATGGCGTCTTTACGAACGCAGAGCCGTCAAACGCCGAAGGCCACTGGAACATCGCCTTCTCGTAATCGCCCTTGTCGAAGAACGTCAGGAAGATATTTTGTTCGGCCGTCGGATTTTTGAGAACTTTGCGAAGTTCGCTCGCATCTTGGCTTTTCGTTTTTGCAGCCGTCGGAGAAGCCCCGTTCCCCAAGAGGTCGAGAAGTTCGTCGTCAGCCGCGAACGCGCGCGCCGTCGTTAACGAAACCGCAGAAGCCAACACAGCGGCTGCGGCGAGAGTCATCCCTGTTTTTTTCATCAGCAAATCCATTTTCATCTCTCCCTCGTGGTTACAGCAGGTAACCGACTTGAACGCCCGCGACCGTGAGATTCATTTTTTCCTTCGCGCCCGACAGCTTTTGTGCGTCGTACGTCTGGTAACGAACCTCGACGCGAGTCGAGAGATGTTGAGAGAACCAGAAGCCGACGCCGCCGCCGGCTGTCCATGTTCCGGTCGAACCCGAACGAAGAGCGACTGAACCGCCGCCCGCCACCGCGTACACGTCGAAGTGCGTAACGCCGAGGTCGAAGACGTTGAGTTTTCCGTAGAGCGGGAAGAAGTTGACGAGCGCGAGTGCCTGGCTCTTCGGATAATCGATATCCGGAACCAGCGCGCGATCGCGCTCCTCGAGAGCTTGATCGATCAAAGCCTGACCTTCAGGGCGAATGCTGTTGATGTTGTATTCGTACTTCGCACCCAGCGCCCAGTGAGGGTTGATATGGAAGTAACCGTTCAGAGCAAAGCCCGACGTGCGGTTGTAAGGGTCACCGCCGAGAGTGCTCGCGATTTCGGGAGCGATCTCGACGCGGTTTCTACGCTTCACGATGCGGTCTTGAACGATCGAAATACGCTGATCCGGATTGAGCTCGCGCGCTTTATCGAGAAGCACGTCGTTTCCGCCGAGCGTATCGAAGTCCTTCATCAAACCGCCGTTTGTCGAAGGCGCGGCAGCATCTGCCGCGAACGCGTTTGAGGCCATCAGAACTGTCGTGAGGATTAAGCTAAAGAGTTTCATTAAAGGCCTCCTCCGACCGATGCTGATGCTGTTGACGCGGGTGCGACAGGACCTGGTGCAGCTTGAATGACTTTAAGCACGCGCTCGTAAGATTTTGTCGTGTATTGCGATTGATCTTTCGAACGATTGAACGTCGTGAATTTCACTGAGTAGTTCGTCTGCAAAGGGTTTTGCGGAACATCCCAGATGATCTTGCAAAGCTGCGGACCCGTGCCCGGACGACCGAGAGTCGTACATGAACACGTCGCGGTCGGACCGAGAACGAGGTTACAAGCGGTGTCGAAGTTGACCGTGAGCTGAGAATCCGAGCCCGAGTCGAAGACCGTGAAGTTCACCAAGTTCTGGCGACCGGCGACGACTTCGATCGGATCAGCGGCCGACCAGCTGATCTCTGGGTCGTTGAGTTTCGTCTTCACGAGAAGGTTGGCTTTTTTAGGAGCCGAGGTTTCGCCGAAGCGAGAAATCGCCATCACGCTAAATGAAAGAGTCTTTGTGTCTTTCGTGATCTCTTGGCCAGTCAAATCCACGCGCAGTTTAAATGTGTAGCGCTGAGGGTCGTTTGGATCTTTCTCCGGATTCGAGCAGCCTTGAGTCCCGAGGCACGTGACGAGTCCTGCGGCCGAGGCCGAACCGGCGCCGTCAGAGACGATCGAAAGCCGCGGCTTTGTATCCGCGGATTTGTCGCTGGCATGCGGATCGCGCACAACGACTTTGAAGTCGCGGGTTTCGCCTTCTCGAACACCCGGGTTGGTCAGGTCTTCGATCGACTCGACCGAAGGCTCCATCTCGGCGCGAGTGATGACACCGATGATGCTCTTTTGAGTTTGGAGAATCGGTTTAAAGAGAGTCGCGAGAGTCACTTCGATGTGAACGTTACGCGTGTACTCGTCTTGGACATAGCCAGGTTTTGGCGTCCATTTGAACTCACCTGTCGTCGCATCCCAGCTCGCCCCCGGGAAGTCGGCGATGTTGTCGATTGTAAGCTGGTAGTCTTGGCCCAGAACCGGTTCGCGACCATTGACGTCAGCGAGAACCGCGCCCTTGATCGTGATTTTCGACTCCACGCCTTCGCGGAATTCGACCGAGTCACTCGCCGTCTGAATGCGAAGGTAAGCCGAGCTCAAAGCATCGCCTTTCTTCTCTTTCGGCTTTGGATCCATCGGACCTGCGTTTTTCACTTCGTCAGGTTGGTTCGCGTATGGATCTTGTTTCAAGCCGTTCGAGCAGCTCGCCCCAAGGGCGGCTGCGAAGGCAAGAATAGCGGCTACTTTGAATGTCTGCATCTCAGATGTCCCCTCTTCGAATCAGAAACAAATAACGTCTTAAACTCTTTAACTAGCGCGATCAGCCTTGTCCCGTACGACGGAACATGAACGGATACGAAACTTTCACATCCACGCCACCCTCCGGAAGCGGGAACTTGAGGCTGCGCATACGGTTGACGACACACGATTCAACCATCGACGAGTTCATCGTCGTATTGTCGATGCCGGCCGACTTCACCTGACCGTTTGAACCAATCGTGAAGCGAACCGCTACGCGGCCTGCGAGGCCCGGCGAACCTTGGAGGCCCTGCTCGTAACAGAAACGGAATTGGCCCATGTGACGGTTGATGACGTCGGCGATCAAATCGCGATCGAGACCGCCTTCAACAAGAGCTTCACGACCGAGCGGAATTGTCGACGTACCGGCTGAACCGATGAGCGACATCTTGCCGTAACCCGCTTGACCGCCGCCTTTGCCTTTCGTGCCGTAACCGCCGCCACCTTGCATGTTCGAGCCCGCACCGAGCGGAGCCGCGACGAGACCTTTTCCGTAGAGCGTCGTTTGAACGCCGCCCGATCCTTGTGAGCCGCCGAGGCCTGGGCCGGCCGATGTATTGACTTGGCCGAGATTGATGCCGCCTTTTTGTTTACCCGACGACATCGAACCGAAAACGGCAAGAGCGCCGAGACGCTTCACGCTCGCCGTCTTCTTGGTGACGACAACGCGCTGCTGAGACTTCGCGACGACTTGTTTTTGTTCGCGGTTCTGTTGAACGACCGGTTTTACTTTTTGAACCGGCGGAATTTTTTTAACGATCTGAACGATCTCTTGTTTACGCTCTTCAGCGAGTTTTGCTTCATCTGGCTTGATCAACTGGATCAAAACCAAAAGAACCGCGAACACCGCGCCGACGGCGATGAGAGTCTTGTACCAAGACTTCTCGTCGATTTCTTCTGTCGCGTGGGAGTTGCGCGCGACTTCACCGACCATCGAAACCAAGCGAAGTTTGCCTTGGCCATCGGCGATCGTGATCGCTTTTTTCTCGATGTCGGCTTTCTTGAATTGGCCGAGAGTTTCGTATTTCACTTTCTTCGAGTCGAGCATCGCGACGTTAGCGACGACTTCGACACGACGAGTGTCTTTGCGCGAAACAACGGTGGCTTCATCGCCGTTCACGAGGAACGTGCGAACCGCTTTTCCGTCTTTGTTTTCCAAAACCAGTTTCATAGTCGACTCCTGTCGCTGGCGAGTTTTAGGGGTGAGGACTCGTCAGCTTCGTTAGTTTCGTATTAGTGCCGGGCCGCCGATTTTTTCAGGCGGTCCTTAAAATCAGTTCTGACTCCGAGAAGAGCGTCGAGAACTTTGTCGTTCTCAACGGTCGTCACCGCTTCATCCGAGAAGTGGTATTTACCCTGGACGAGCACGTCGTCGAAGGACACATCCGTGGTTTTTTTCGCCGATGCAGCCGCAGCGCCGGCAGGCGCATCAGTGCGTCCCGCCGCTGGCTTTGCTGCGGGCTCGTTTGCGGCGTTAACCGAAAGCGCGAGACCCAACGTCATAGCTGCGAGGAGGACCGAGAAAACTTTCGACGTTGTCATTGCTCAACTCCTTTTGTAGCAGGAACTTTCGGGGCCGAAGACGCACCTGACTCTAGAGTCGCGAGACGTCCTTCGAGGTACGCAACCATCGTGTCGCGCTGGCCATTGCTCGCCGATGTCTTCTTCTCGAGGGAGAGAAGGTTCTCAAGCTTTGCTTTCGAAAGTGGGTTCTCGCGAACCGCCTGACGAGCGCCTTCGATCGCCGCCAATGTCGGAACTTCTTTCGAAGGTTCCTTCATGGCGAGCATCGAATCGAACTCAGACTTCTTCGCCTCAGGTGCCACCGCGGCCAACGCCGAGATCTCTTTCATCACCATCGTGCGACGAGCGCCTGTTTCTTCAGCCGCTGCCGTCTTCAAAGCGGCCATCGCCTCTTTGTTTTCCCAGAACTCCGAAACTTTCTTCGAGACGTCGTTCGCCTTCAACTGGTGAGGCGCGGCTTGTTGCGAGAGAAGCTGCAGGTACTGCGATTGCTCTTCGTCCGAAAGACCAGCCGGAACCGGAAGTGCTAAGACTTCTTGGTAGAAACGCTCGGATTGTTTTCCGAGGAGATCGAGAGTCACAAGCTCCGCTGTCCAGTCGCCCGATTCGACCGCACGTCCCGCGAGCTTTTCGGCATCTTCGAGCATCGCGATCCGCGCCTTCAAAGATTTCGCAAGCTTCGCTTGGCTCGAAGAATCGATTTGGTGGGCCGTCAACTTCGAGGCGAGTTTCGACTCTTCGTCGAGAACGATCGAACGAGTGAGAGCCTTGCCGGCTGGAGTGGCGGCAACCGCCGTATTCGCGACCGCCTTGCGAGCGAGTGCAATGTCACCCGTGCGCGCGAAGGCCTCCATGTAGAGGTCGGCGAGAACTTCAGGCTTCTTCGAGAGAACCGCTTTGTTCTTTTCGATCTCTTTGACCGGATCTTTCGAATCGCGAACGAGCTGGGCCGTGATCGCGACGTTCTTGTCTTCGTCTTTCGAATTCTTCAAGAACTCCGCGTAGTACGGCTTTGGATCTTTCGATGCGAGTTCGGCGTACATCGCGAGCTTCAAAGCCTTTTGGTCTTTCGAGAGGCCATCGCCGTTCAGCTTCGCTGTGGTCGTGAGAGCTGTATCGAAATCGAGAACCATTTCTGCGAGCCATGCCTTACGCGACAATGCGTACTGCTGATCGGCCGCCGACAGGCCTTGCGTGCGGAGCATGTTCTCAACGGCGTCGCGAGCTTCCGTGAACTTGCCCATCTTCTCCGCAAGAATCAGACGGTTTTTGTAGTAAGCCGCTTTGTCCGCGGGCTTTGCCGTTGAGAGGTCGAAACGATTCAATGTCGCCCACGCCTGCTCAAGTGAAGCCGCATCTCCGCGAGTCGCTTCAGCAGCGGCTTGCGTAAGAACCGACTTGCGAGAAATACCCTGGAAGTCATCAGCGTCTTTCGGGAACGCGCGCGCGTAGTCTTTCGCCCACGCTTCAAGCTTCGTGTCGTCTTTCAACAAAACAAGCGAGTCGAGTGAAAGCTGAGCCGCTTGCGATTTGATCTCAGGCGAGCCTGCGGTCTTCGAGAGCGCGACTTCACGCAACGCTTCTGATGCGGCCGCGTAATCGCCCGCATCGTAGATCAAATGAGCTTTTTGGTACTGAACTTCGAGAGCTTTCTTACGCTCTTTCGAGAGTGCCAAGTACGAGTCGTACGCGCTCGCCAAAAGCTTATTATCTTTCGAGAGCTCAGCCGCCTCGATCGCTTGCAAAAGCCCCGCTTCGATCACGTCATTGGCGTTAAGGCCACCGACCGTTTTCGAAGGTGTTGCGGCCGAGTTCGCCGGCGAGATCGCTTGCGCTGCGCCGACGGTGCCGGCGCCGGAGGCGAGTTCTGCGGCTTTCATGTCGAACGCCACGGCTGCTGGGTACTGTTTCAAATCTTGAGCGACTTTACCCGCCCAAAGCTGCATATCGGCTTCTTGCGGGAACGCGCGAAGGTACGAAACGTAGGCCGAAAGAAGTTGTTCCGATGGCTGTTTCTTCTCGTTGCGGTTCCAGTCAGTCACAAACTTGCGCATGCGCGCGTGGAGTTCGTTTGCATCTTGACCCGCCGCCGATGCATCCGTCTGCGACCACAACGCGAGCGCTGCTTCGAAGTCTTTCGAGGCTTCGGCGGTCATCTTTTGTTCCATCTCAAGCTGTGCGAGACGAACGTGACCTTCGAGACGAGCCGACGGTTTTGATTGTTTCTCTTGAACGAAGCGCCAGAGAGCGATTGCCGATTGGGGCTGACCGAGACGCTCGCATTCAGATGCGAGGTACGTGACGTTCGCAAGCTTTGCCGATTCCGGAGAGAGCTCGTAGAGCGATTTTGCATCGTCGACGCTGACTGTTTTACGAGCCATGAAGGTTGCGAGATCGCGCGAGACTTCTTCTTGGAACTGACGGTCGATTTGCGCGACACCGGCCGTGCCGCCCGACTTCGACTGAAGTTCAGGGGTCGTCAGGATCTTCTTGAGACCTGCGACGGCGGCGTCGTGTTGGCCCATGTTAAAATCGCACCAAGCGATGCGGTAAGCCGCAAGACCGCGTGAGCCGCCATTCGCGTTAGCGAGAACCGCTGAGTAATACTGGCGAGCTTTTGCGTAGTCGTGACGCTTAAAGAAAACTTCGGCCAAAGACAAGTTGGCCTCGGCCTGAGCCTCAGCTGGCGAGTTCGGAGTCTTTAAGATTTTTTCGTAAGTCGCGACGGCGTCTTTCTCGTTGCCTGTCATCTCGTAGAGATGACCGACTTGAGCCATGACTTTACCGATGGCCGCGTCGGGAACTTTCGGGAGAACTTCTTGGTAGTACGAAAGCGCCTTTTTACGATCGGCTTTGCCGGCTTCGCAAACGGTGCAACCGCTCTCGAGATCTTTCATCGCATCGATGCGCGCGCGTTCAGCGTGGAGATCGGCAAGACGAAGCGTGATCGAAACTTTCGCGGCGTCGCTCGGTGCGAGATTCAGATAGACTTGCGTGAGCTTCTCGATGAGAAGATCACGCGTCTTCGGGTCAACGCCCGCTTGCGCTTGCGCAAACGAGCCAGAGACGGCCGAAAGGCCGAAACTGAGCACGGTCGCGGCCATCAAGAATTTCACTTTCGACACCTTAAAACACATTCCGTTTACCACTTCTAAAATCCCCCCACAGGATCGAACCCCGGAAAACTGACAGCGTTAGTTGCTCGAGATGACCGCGAACTTGATATCTGAGAAGCCCGCTTGGCTCGAAGCCAGAACGATGCTGTTCAGCTGTTCGTACTTTAAGCGACGGTCGCCCTGGATCGTGATGATGCCCGGGAACTCTTCGCCCGGACGAGTTTCCTGGAACTTCTTGCGAAGATCGAGGAGCGCCTGAACGAGATTCGCTTCTTGAACTTGTTTATCTTCGACAAAGAGTTTTCCGCCTTCGACCTTCACGACCGGTTGACGGTCGAGCTGATCGCCCATCGCCGCCTTCGGAAGTTCGATGCCTTTACCGACGACGATCAAGTCGCCCGCCGATGAGAAAGACATTAGGAGGAAGATCACGAGGATCGAGAACGCGTCGATCAGCGCCGTGAGCAAAAGCTCGGCGTGAACTTCGCGTTTGTGACGCTCGGATTTCGGAGCGAGGATCGACGATTCGCCGATCACGCTTCCGATCGCAGATGTTTTGATAACGCCTTGATTAACGATACCCATATCCGCTCCTTAAAGAGGTGAAACACCGAGATCGGTGACGCCAGATTTTTTGAAACCATCCATCAGACCGATGATGTCTTCGTAAACCGACGCCGCCGTTGGTTGAATAAGAGCGGTGTTGAGCGCCGGTTCCGACGACTTCAACTGAGAGACCGCTTGGCCCAAGAGTTCGAGGTTTGGTTTGCCTTGAGTTCCAGGAATCGAAAACTTCGCGAGTTTCGCCGGGACGCGTGCGTCCTTCACGTCGAGAGTGAGATCGCCGTTCGGAGCCATCGCTACCCACATTGTAGGTTTCTTTGTTCCGGCCTCGGCAGCTTGGCCGCCGACTGCTTGTTTCACGTTCATCGAAGCGACGTTGACCCACACTGCCGTCAAAAGCAGGAAGCAGATGCAAGTCGACAACAAGTCGATGAACGGAATCAGGTTCACTTCGAAGTCGAGAGATTTCTTTTTCTTCAACGACATAACCAAAAATCCTTCGTTACTCGAGATCGTTCACGCGACCACCGCGTGAATCACTAAATTAAGCGTTTACTTCGGCTTGTTTCGACGACTTCGAAGTCGAAGGAGTCGAGCGAAGTGTTACGGGATCGTACGAGTACGACAACCAGTTGAACGCTTTCAGAGCCGATTGGTTCAAGTCTTCAGACAAGTGGTTGGCGCGGTTCTGCAAGATCGCGTAAGCGACGAGAGCCGGGATCGCGACGATGAGACCGTACGCTGTACAGTTCATGGCTTCCGAGATACCTGCCGAGAGAAGAGCAGCTTTATCAGCCGGGTTCGCTTGGGAAACGGCCGCGAACGAGCGAATCATACCCGTGATCGTTCCGAGGAGACCTGTCAGAGTCGCAACGTTACCGAGCATCGAGAGGTAGCCGACACGTTTATCGAGCGCCGAGTTCTGCTCGAGAAGGACTTCGTCCATTTTGCCTTGGATTTCTTCTTTACCGCCGAAATTCTGCGCGGCTTGTGCGCCGGCTGCGATCGCGCGTGCGACCGGGTGCTGTTCGCGGTTTGCTTGAGCTTTCGAAACGACTGCATCCATTTCGCCTCGACGGATGTTGTCTTCGAACATCGTGACGAACTTCATTTCTTCAGCTTTGCGTTTGCCGAAGAGAGCGATCGTGCGCTCGACGATGATTGCGATCGATACGACCTGGAACATGGCGATTGGCCACATCCAGAAACCACCACCTGCGAAGGCTGCC
>CAJYIL010000244.1 GCA_913774795.1 Pseudobdellovibrionaceae bacterium | reverse complement strand
AAACGGCTTTGCCCGTCACGCCCATCGAGAGTTGATGGTTGGGGCCGAGCCAGTGGACATCCCAACCGCGCCCGTAAGCGAGAGTCGTGTCTTGGTACGCGATCAAATTCAGTGAGGCTGCGCCGTTCTGGTGAACTGACATGTCCATGTTTAGATCGATCGGAAGAAGAGCGATGCCCCACTTCGGACGAACCCAAACCACTTGAAGAAGCGATGCGCGGAAGTTGTAGTAGTTGCCGAAGTTGTTCGAAAGAACGTTCGCGATGTTTTGCGCCTTCGTCTGATCGTCACCCTTTTCAGCGGCGTCTTTGACGTCGTTGTAGAACTTCGGGAATTTGTTTTCCATGTAAGCGCCGAGCGAGAGATTGAGCTGACCTTCTTCGAGACGCGCGAGACCGGCGGGATTATAAAACAAAGTCGCGTAGTCGTCGGCGACGGCCGTATAGGCATTTCCCATTCCGAGTGCACGAACCGACTGATACGGCTGGTAGATGCGGTAATCTTTAATTCCTGCAGCGTGTGCCGCGAGCGACAAGAGACTTATGAGTGCAAAAACGAAAACGCGCGAAACCGACATCGCTCTAATCCCCTCTAAAAAACAAGACTCCATTGATCCTATGAATCACCAGGGACTTTGGGTACTCTTTCGTTATGCGAATTCGAGTGGCGATGACCTGTGTCATCTTCGGTCTAGCTTTGATAACCGGAAAAACAAATCCTGTTTGGGCCGCGCCCGCGACACCGAGCCCCGACTTCGTCGATCCGGTTTCGGAGGAGAAACCTCCGACCGACGAACAGCGAGCGCTTGAGCAGTCGGTCGACATCGCACCGGCACCCCCCGCATCGCCTCGCGAAGCTCGACGTCTCGGTTACTTCTACAAATACAGAAACGCGATCACCGCGTTTTATTACGCCGGCGCCGATTCAAAAAATATCACCGAAGACAAATCGCCTTTCATTCAGCGCTTCAGTCTTCAGTTTTTGTTTCCGACTGAGAATCTGCACGCGCTTGAGGCGTCGGCCGATCTCTTCTCAGATAACTCGGGAGCGTTAGGACTTTCGTACCGGTGGATTTTCTCGCGAACGCGGCTTCGGCCCTACACCAAGCTAGGCGCCGCCGTTCGGATCGACCCGGACGATCAACTCGCCGCACTCTTGCGTTTAAAAAATTACCAGCTGCGAGGTTCGGTCGGCTTCGAGCAAACCTTAGGCGACCCCGTCTCCCTGCGATTCGATGCGGAACTGATCGCGAGCGGTCGCTCGGTTGAAGCGCTAGCGGGCCTCGGTCTCGTTTGGGCTTGGTAACCGCCGAAGATAGCGTTCGACGGCGAGCTTGAGATCTTCGAGCGATCCGTCGTTATGAATCACATCGTGCGCACCCGCGATTTTCTTTTCCATCGCGAGTTGAGAAGCCATTCGTCGTTCAGCTTCTTCTGATGAAAAGCCGTTTCTCTTCATGAGACGCTCTTTCTGAATTTCGGGTCTCACCGCGACCACCGTGATGCGGTCAAAAAGTGACTCCATCTGCTTTTCAAAGAGAAGCGGCACATCGTAGAAAGCGACCTCGTGACCCTGCTGAGCGAGCTGCGACTTTCGATCGAGCGCGAGTCGCCGAACCTCAGGGTGAATGATCGACTCAAGGAGCGTCAGCTTCGAGCGGTCCCCGAAAACGATTTCCCCGACCTTGGCACGGTTCATTTCTCCGGACGTCAGAATCGCATCTGGCCCAAAGTGCCTGACAATTTCAGAGTGAGCTTTTGTCCCGATTTGGACCGCTTCGCGTGCCAACAAATCGGCATCGACGACGGCGTAACCTTTTTCGCGCAAGAAGCGGCTCACCGTCGATTTGCCGCTCGCGATTCCGCCTGTCAGTCCGATCCAAAGCATAGGCTATCCTTTGGTCCAGGTATGTCATCCAAGCCTACAGGCCATCGCGGAATACTCCGAAACCTTTACTGAATGTCACAAGGCTACGAATCGTTTGGCAAATACATTCTCCTAGAGAAGCTCGCCGTCGGCGGGATGGCGGAGATCTATCTCGCACGCTCATCGGGCGCGAGTGGTGTTGGCAAGTTCGTTGCGATCAAGCGCATTCTCCCACAGTTCACCGAGCAGACCGAATTCATCGACATGTTCAAAGACGAAGCGAAAATCGCCGTCAACCTGTCGCACGCGAACGTCGTTTCGATTTATGAGTTCGGTCTCGAGAAAGAATCGTTCTATCTCGCGATGGACTACATCGAGGGCCGAAACCTTCGCCAAATTCTAAATAAAATGAAAAAGAGCTCGCTCGCGTTTTCGATCGAGCAAGTTCTCTACATCATCAAGGAAGTCGCCGCAGGTCTCGATCACGCTCACCGTTGTATCGACGCGAACACCGGCAAACCGCTGAACATCATCCACCGCGACATGTCTCCTCAGAACGTCATGGTCTCCTTCGAAGGCGAAGTGAAGATCGTCGACTTCGGCATCGCAAAGGCGGAAACACAGCTCGAGACCACGCGTGCCGGAACCCTCAAAGGGAAATTCGGTTACATGTCTCCGGAACAGGCCGAAGGCCAACCCGTCGACCTCCGCACCGACGTCTTCGCTCTCGGCATCGTGTTGTGGGAGCTTCTCGCCAACGATCGATTGTTCGTCGCGAACAACGAAGTCAACACGCTCCGGAAAATTCGTGACTGCCAAGTTCCATCGTTGCGAAAAATCAATCCGAACATCGCGCCCGAACTCGAGCGCATCGTCGGAAAAGCGCTCGCTAAAGATCGCAACCTGCGTTACCAGACGTCGGCCGCCTTCCACCGCGATCTCTCCCGATTCTTGAACCGCCAATATCCAGACTTCTCGCCGCAAGATTTCTCGGTCTTCGTCAAA
Source organism: Pseudobdellovibrionaceae bacterium (assembly GCA_913774795.1). GTDB lineage: Bacteria > Bdellovibrionota > Bdellovibrionia > Bdellovibrionales > JAMPXM01 > CAJYOV01. The sequence goes on along the minus strand of CAJYIL010000244.1, from coordinate 465 downwards.
ACGCTTTTTGCCGGAGAAATTCTCGAATCGCGCAAGAAGATGGTCGACTTCGCTCGCATCGATATCAATCGCCAAGAGAAAGAAGCGATCGCGGCACAGGTCGCCGTGGCCATGCCAACGCAGGTTCGAGAGCAGCCGACATACGAAAACACCGTCGTCACAAACACGCAAGAGACCGTGAGCAACACTCAAGCCGACGAACAAACCGGCTCGGGTGTTGATTTCCAAAATCCAGAGCACAAGCCGGCACCGAAGGCGTCGCAGCCATCGGTGACGCGACCGACGGCTTCTCAAGTGTCCGCGCCGAAAGCCTCGGCAACACCGGTCGCCGCTGCTCCGGCAGCCGCGACTCCGCCAGCACCGAAAACGAAGCCGGCGGCGGCGGGGGCTGATCCGTTCGCCCGACCTGAAGGTTGGCAACGTCAACAGCCAGACGCCCAACCCTCTCCCGCGATGCGTGAACTT
>CAJYIL010000243.1 GCA_913774795.1 Pseudobdellovibrionaceae bacterium | reverse complement strand
GCTCTTTCGGCTTCTTCTTCATCAGCAGACGCGCGCTCATGACGATCTCGTGCATGAGAAGGTTTGCGCGCTCTTTGTGGTCCATCTTCAGAAACGACGCTTTCGCGATGTAAACGCGTTGATCGTTGTTGAGCGCGTATTGATCGGTCGAGAAGCCCGTGCCGACCTGATCATGCGAAAGCTCTGAAAGCGGGCGCGGGATCATGTACCAAACTTTGTGCTTCACGCCCCAGATCATGTAGGTCGTCAGGATATCACCGCGGCCACGGCCGATTTTTCGAATCAACGGTTCGATGTAGCGGCGATATTCGGGCAGTGTGTCGATGCTGATCGCGTAGGACTCCAGCATTTTTTCGTCGATGCCGTTGCCTCCGCCGCCGAGAGATCCTGTTCCGTTAGACACAGGGGCTTGCGCGCCCGTCGGAGCGGATTCGCCGTTCTTCGGCGCACACGCGCTCGTGAGAAGAAGAGTGACAAGTGCGGTGATAAGACGAACCGATGCGATTTTCATAGTTGAGCCTTCTGCGTTGTCGCCGCGGACGATGGTTTGAAACCCGGGAAGCGCTCGACTTTCAAAGTGTCGAGCGAAATCACGAGAGAGCTCCCGTCATCTTGCGAGAGCGTGACGCATTCGAGCGTTGGCAGATAAGACGACGAGAGACCTTCATAGGTCGATTCGTTTTTCGTCAGTTGATCAAAAAGACGGACGCGTGTCGGACCTTGCGTCGAAAACGAAAATTGAAGCTGAGACATTTCTCCGTCGGCCGACCAAACCTCGACGCACTTCGTGCCGGAGCAGGTGGCGTAGTGAAAGCCCTGAATCGCGTGATTCTTCGCGAAAGCAGGAACCGCCATTAAGAAGATGAGAAGAGCGATTCTCATAAACCGAACCTCTTCCGATACTGGCGCTCTCCACACATCACGCCCGCTTGTTCGAGCGCTTTTTCGAGATCGCCTTTTACGACATAGGCTTTCAGCGGAGTCAGATTCGGTTGATAAGTGCCGCACGCGCTCTGCGAAAGAGGATCAAAGTCGTGCAAGTTCGGAATCGGAGTTTGCAAGAATCGGTTAACGTCGACTTCAAGCGGAAGGCTCGCTCCATTCGTCTGGATTGTGATCGGCAAGCGGTTGAGAACTTGATTGATCATCGCATTCGTTCGCTCGAGCGAGTTGGTTCCGCTTAAGACCGTGCCGATGCAAATGCCGTAGCCGAAAAGGTAGCCTTTTCGGTTCGAAACGCTTTCGCGACCCTTCGGGCACGCTTCTTTTTGATGTTCGATGATGTAGCGTGCGGCCAAGGCGAAATCACGGAAGTTATCGCCGACCACTTTAATATTCTGTTTGGTCCGGAGTTGAGCGCCGTCGCGCACGAGAATTCCGAAAGCCGTGCCGTCGGCGTAATAAGCCTCCGTGCGAATCTTATTAATCACGTCTTGCGAAAGACGATAAGCGTTCATCACAGCGATTGCAGCTTGATAAGATGAAAGGAGAGTGCTGACAGCTTCCATGTCAGTGCGATTGAGACGAAATTCACTTGCCGACTGAGAGCAATCAGAAGGTTGATACTTGATCGGTCCCCACTCTTTACCTGAGCAGTCATTCTTCTTGCGAGACGCGCCCTGCTGAAAGGTCGCAAAGGCGTTGTTCGGAACGAGCAATCGAATCTCTTCGCCCTTGTGGCGAGCGAGTGTTTCACGGAGTTCCGTGAGTCGAAGATCGATACGGTCAACCCACTCTTGGAAATCATCGGCGGTGCGAATGTCATTCGGTCCGTCGAGATAGAAGCGGCGGAGGAGATCTTGATCCGACGACTGCGAGTCGAGCATCTTTTGATATTCATATTCGCCGTTAGGCATCGATTCGATGAAAGGGCGAACGCGCGCGAGGATTCCTTTCAGCTCGAGTTCGAGCTTAATAAAGGAGACCCAAACGTCCGCGCGCGCGTTCGCGGGATTGAGTTTGAGCGCTTCGTTGAGTTTTACAAGCGCAGCATCGAGAGTATCGATCGCAAGTGTCGATTCGGCATCGTCGGTAAGATTCTCAGAGTCGACCTGAGGATCGCTCCAATTCTCATCGGTCAAGCTGCCTTCGGGATTCGCGGTGCCGTCTCCTTGACGTTTCGACGACTCAGGCTGGCAGGCGGCCGCAAGTGTCGCGACTGTGAGGATGAGGGCTAACGATTTGAACCAAGGGGTTTTCACGGTCGAATCCTTTTTGTTTATCAGCAGGACTATCAAGTTCGGTGCCGGTACGACGAAGCCCCTCGGCCTAGGAGGCGAGGGGCCAGTGTCGAAACTTTCGACGAACGGGAATTATTGGCAGTCGTTCGCGTCTAGGAGTCCGCTGTCGCCTTGAGGGAAAAGACCACCAAGCGTTTTGTCGCCGATCTCAAGACGGGTGCCGCAAGGGGTACGGACCGGAGTGGGCTGAAGCGAACGAACGTCGATCAGAGGGCGGCGAGTGAAGCCAACGAGATCGACTTTGACGGCAGTCGAGCGACCCTTGTTGTTGACGAAGAGATCAGCCGGGCCTTTCGCGAGCATTTCGATCGTCTGCAGAGCGGCTTCGAAACGGTTATCCGGCAATTCGCACGAACCTTCTCCGATCAAGTAACCTTCACGCGACCAAGTCGACTGTCCTTGTTGAGCGCAGAGATCGCGCTGCAATTGAACAGCCGATCGTGCCGCGAGAACTGCGTCGAGAGCGACGTCAGGAATCACCGCGAGGTTGCGGCCATCACGGATTTTTCCGAACTTCGGATCGTTATACAAACGAGTCATGATCTCAGTCGAGTTGCGGCTTTTATCTGCGGCCTCGATCGCCCCGTGGACGCTGTATGTATTGAGGAGACCGATGTAAAGCTGGTAGCCCGCAACCGCTTGTTGCATAACCATGAAGTCTGCGCCGTTTAATTTCACTTGGTATGCCCGCGTGAGGTCGCAACCGTGGACGGTGATCGTTCCGTTCTCGGATGAAGCCGTGCAAGATTTCATCGACTCATTCCAGCGATCTTCGTCGGTGACTGTTTCTGGATTTCGGTAAATCGTGAGTTCTTCGTTCTTCAAGTCTTTGAGTGTGAGGCGAAGCTCATCCATGCGCATCGTGATGGCCGAAAGGGTGGCTTGAATCTCTTCTTCCGACTGAACGTCTTTTGGACCTTTGAGCATGAAGTCGCGCACCGACTTTACCGGTACATCTTTTTCGATCTTCGCTTTTTCTTCGAGGTACTGGCGGTAACGAGCCGGATTTTTTTGTGCGAGGGGCTCGAGGCGAGTGACGATGCCCTTCAACTCCATTGTTGGAGCCAAGATCGCGTTCCAGAGACGGGCGCGAACGTTCGTCGGATCAACGGCGAGAGAAAGTTTTGCCAGTCGTTGGGCGTACGAGAAGTTTGCCGACTGCGCGAGTTGCTCGGCTGCCAGAGCCATCTCTTCAGAGGCTTCTTTCGGTGTTGTTTGGCCTGACGCGATCGCGTCTTCGATCGAACCTTTGCTAAATGCTTTTTGTTGAGGGGTGGCGTCGTTCTTTGAACAGGCGTTCAGTGCGAAAACGGCGAGGGCGGCGACGGCTATTTTCTGGAAGAGTTCGCTTTTCATACTCAGTGTCTCCTTTCGGGAGATGTGTTTGGGTTGGATCCCTTTTAGGCCGTCTCGACGCTGAGCAATAGATTTCGTTTGTAAAAGACAAACGCAAAAGTTAACCTATTGGTTAACGTGACCGAAATTCTCAGTTGTTTTGGTGGTTTATGACGTTGTTTGAGGCGCCCGAGTACAAGGAATTTCTCCGCAATTGGGTCAGCTCGCGGCCCGCCGGTGGGCGCGGCGAGTATCGACGAATTGCTCAAGTCTTGGGAGTCAGCACGACGCTGATTTCTCAGGTTATGAATGGCGACAAACATCTGTCGATGGAGAACGCGAACACGCTCTGCGAGCACCTCGGGTTCAACGACCGCGAAGCCGACTTCTTTCTTCTCCTCGTTGAACACGCACGTGCAGGCTCATTCACGTACGCTCAGCGGGTCGAGCGTCGGATCCGATTCGCGCGCGAAGAAGCCTTGAAACTTCAGACGAGAGTTCAAAACGATCGACAACTCAACCCGGTCGAGATGGCGACGTACTACTCCGACTGGACGTTTACCGGCGTCACGAATTTGGTCGCGTGCGATCCCTCGATGGATCTTGAGCTGCTCTCAAAGCGTCTGCAGATTTCACGTGCGCAGGCCGCTCGTGTCCTCGAGTTTCTCGTTGATTCCGGCATTCTCGTTCGTGGCGAGCACGGTCTCGACATGGGCGCGAAGTGGACGTTTCTCTCGAAGGATTCTCCGTTCGTCGCCAAGCACCACCAGAACTGGCGTCTTCAAGGCTTTCAAGCGATGAACTACCGCCGTAAGGACGACTTCTTCCTGACCGGCCCGATGTCGCTTTCGAAGGATGTCGCCGACCGCGTTCTCAAAGAGCTCCCGGATTTCGTCGAGAAGATCACGAAGTGGGTCGGACCTTCTCCGTCCGAAGTCGTTCGCTGTCTGAACATCGACTTCTTCGATTACACCGATAACGCCGACTGAGGGTTGAACTCGACCTTTCACTTGGTGTCAGGTTTCGAGCGTCAAAATCCTTTGGCTTCGCTCGGGCGAGTGGACGTTTTTGCCCGTCGAGGGCTTTCGTTTGCTCGTGAAATCAAGTGGTTGCGCTCGCAAAAGAAATGGTCCGAGCCAAACGCTTGACTCAAGGTTTTCGCACTTCCTCTGAGAACATAAATGAAAGAACTCAGAGGGGAAACGCGTGTCGACCATACGGTTCGGCTCCATCAACACAGGGCTCCCGCCCAACATCGTCGATCAGCTCATGGAAGCTGAGCGTCTCCCTATCAAGGCGATGGAAGACAAAAAGGGTAAAGCTGAAGCAAAGCAAAAGCTCGTCAGCGAACTCGAAACGAAGATCGGCGATATTCGCAAAGGTCTCTCGGAACTCTCCAACACGCGCGGTTTTACTGACATCAAATTGAATTCTGGTGACGTCAACGTCTTGAACGGCACAGTTGATCCAAACACGTATCAACCCGGTTCATGGAACGTCGAAGTGATGGAGCTCCCGCAGAAAGCGGCGGCGGTCACCAACGGCTTCCCGGATAAAGATAAGTCGTCGATCGGTGTCGGTTACCTGCGTTTCGAAACTCCGAACGGCCGCAAAGACGTTTACATCAACAAGAAGTCATCGACTCTCGATGGCGTGATGAAAGCCATCAACATGGCGAAAGTTGGTGTTCACGCGTCGATCATCAACGACCGAAAAGATCCTTCGGCGCCCTTCAAGCTCGTCATGTCTTCAGACGAAACGGGTGCAGATAAATCAATCGAATATCCGCGCGTGTACATGCTCGATGGCGATCAAGATCTCTACTTTGACAAGAAGATGCCGGCGAAAAACGGCAAAGTGAAAGTCGACGGTTTTGAATTTGAGGTTTCGGATACGACTTTGAAAGACGCGATTCCGGGGGTGACGCTTGAACTCAAGCAGTCGTCGCCGGGAAAAGCCGTCAACATCACGGTCAAAGAAGACATGGAAGTGGTGAGCGGTAAGATCTCGAAGTTTGTCGAAGGGATGAACTCGGTTCTTTCGTTCGTTCAAACTCAGAACAAGCTCGATAAGAATACGGATACGACGAAAACACTGGGCGGAGATTCTTTGATCCGCTCGGTCGAATCACGTCTTCGTTCGTTGATTCAAACTCCGCAGTACGGAGTGCAGGGCCCGATCAATACGCTCAACCAAATCGGAATCACGTTTAATCGTCAGGGAACGCTCGATTTCGACCAGAAGAAATTCAACGCCACTCTCGCGCAGAACCCTGAAGCCGTTCAGAAGTTCTTCGTCGGTGATGGCTACAACACCGGTTTTGTCTCGGCGGTTAAGCGCGAAGTGAATTCGCTCTTGAACCCGGCGATGGGTGTTATCGGAAACCGCTCGCGGGGTTTGAAAACGACGATCGATCAAATCGATCAGCGGATCACGAACACCGAGCGCCAATTAGAAAAGAAAGAGCAAGTGTTGCGCGACAAGTTCTCTCGACTCGAAGAGACGATGTCGAAGATCAAGCAACAAGGTGCGGGTCTTTCGGGGATCGCAGCCGGTGGCGGCGGACTCCCGCAAGGTTAAGTAAGGGGAACTAGAGAGTGAAGAACGCGTATCAGAAGTACAAAACGACGTCGGTGCAGAGCGCTTCTCGCGAGAAGATCATGCTCATGCTTTACGAGGGGGCGATTCGGTTTACGAAGCTCGCCATCCAAGCCGCCGAAGAGAAGAAGATCGCGGATCGCGGCGTTAATATCGGCCGCGCTTACGACATCGTGCTCGAGTTGAACAACACGCTCGATCACAAAGTCGGCGGAGAGATTTCGAAGAATCTCGAAGCGCTCTACATGTTCATCACCGATCAATACCAACAAGGGAACATCACGGGCGATCCGAAATACCTTCGCGACGCGCTCAAGGTTCTCGAAACACTGTATGACGGTTGGACCAAGGCCGTCGAACAACTCAAAAAAGCTTAAATTTTTAAAACTAGAGGGGACACACCACCATGGAACGCGTGATTGCAATACTGACAGAGAAAAACGATTACCTCGAGAAGTTCTACGCCATCAATGAACACGAGCTGATCAACTTCGCCGCGGGCGATTTCGAGAACGTCGAAATCTTTTACCAAACGCGCGATAAATTCTTGGAGTTGATCCGCAGTATCGATCAACTGCTCGAAGACGAAAACAATCGCATGTTTATGAACGACACCGACGCGAACCGCGCGGAAGTCGCGCGCCTCTTCGCGGAGAAAGACCGGCTCGCAAGTGCCATCCTCGCGCAAGACGTCGAAGTCCTCGCGCACATCGACCGCGAAAAGACGAAGATCATTAAGGAACTCCGCGGAACGCAGCAGGCAAGACGCGCCGTTGGCGCGTATGCGTCGCTGGAGCGGGCGAAGGCGATGGAAGACTAAAGGGGATCACGTTTCGACGTTTTAAACGTTCGCGTTCACGTTCACGTTCACGAGCGCGTTCACGTTTGATGTTTCAACGTTTGCATCTGAAGGCCAGGGGTTCAGCCGAACGGCGGGCGTCTGGCCTTTTGCTTTTGGAAGAACGTCTAGTCATGGAACATGAACATGAACGCGTACGTGAACGTGTCTGTTTAAAACGTTTAAACGTAGGCCCGGGAAGATCTTTCCTCTGGACCGCGCCACTGTTCTGACTGGCCCTAATTTTCGGGGAGTCAAACTCCCGACTGTCAAACCCCTGCCCCGCGTTTAATTGCCGCTCGCGCGTGGCACCCTCGTTGCTCTGTCACTAGGTATCACACCGACGTGTGAGTGACATCGACTGAGGTCGAGAGGGGAATCATGCTCGAGAGCTACCGCAAACCATCTGCATCGCCTGTTCAAAATCCTTCATCAGCGAAGCCAAATCAAATCTCGGAATTGGCGCAAGAACACGCGAGAACTTTTGTCGACATCAAACGCGCGATCGCGGAATTTGATTCTGAGCCGGGCGTCGACGTCGCTCTTCCGCCGGTTCCAACAGAAGATCAATTGATCAGCCTCCTTATGAAGAACGCCGAAGTTCTCATGAAAGCGAAAGAAACTCGTCTTGCGCACAACATTCTCCGCAATGTTCTGATGCGCCAACCTGAGCACGCGGGTGCTTTGAAGATGATGGGCACTTCGCTTAAGAACGAAAGCCGCTACGAAGATGCGTTAAAGCTTTTCAAGGCGTACGCAAAAGTCACGCGCACCGCTGAAGCGTCGGCTCAAGTCGCGGAGATTCTCTATCTTTGCGAACGCGACGAAGCTGCGCTTGCGACGTACCGTGATGTTTTGAAGAACGTCATCAGCGATGCGTCTCTTCTGTTTGAGATCTACAAGAACGTCGGCAACATTCACACGCGCGCAAGCGATTTCGAAGCGGCCGAAGAGTGTTACGACAAAGCGTACACGCTTCGCCCGGATTCCGACGTTCTTCTCGTCAACTACGGCACTCTCGAAGTTCAGCGCGGCAACTGGAATGAAGCGGTCACTCGCTTTCGTTCAGCTGTTGAAATCAACCCGCAAAGCGATCGCGGTTGGGTCGGTCTCGCTCTCGTTCATCACTCGATGGGTGACTTCGAGCTCGCAAAAGCAAATCTTCAGCGCGCTCTCGATATCAATGGCGCAAACCGCACGGCTTTGAAGCTTGCGGTCGATTGGGCGCAAGTCGACCAAAACTTCTCTTTCGCCGTCGCTCAGCTTGAGAACTATGTCGGCGGAAAAGGTTTCGAGGACGCCGAAATGGCCTTTCTTCTGGCGCGCACACTTGTTCAAGCAGGTCGCTTCAGCTCGGCTCGCATCGAACTCGAGCGCGTTCTCGCGCTTGATCCCGCGTTTGAATCGGCCGATTCGCTCGCGCGCGCTCTCGACCGCCATATCCAAGCACAATCCAAGGCCGAGGCGACTGCGTGAGTCTCCAGCGAGAAATGGCGCGAAACGGGCAGCCCATCGTCAAAGTTGATGGTCGCTCGATCGTGTCATCGTTTGACCCAATGAAAGAGGCGCGTGGTTGGGCGGAAAATGCGCTCAAAGAAATCGGTGACCGCGAAACCGTCATCGTTCTCGGTGCAGGCTGTGGTTACCACGTTATCGCGCTTCGCGAACTTTCAGCGACCCTCAATATTTTGACGATCGAAGCGTGTCCAGAGATCGCGGCGTTTGCGCGCGAACGATTTGCGGCAAGCACCGAGGTCGATCCGCAAACGTTTGGCGAAATCTTGGTCGCCGCAAAGCCGATCGAGCTCACCGAGCAAATGATCCTTCGTGATTTCATGTCGAATCGCTATGCGGTCGTGACTCATGCCGGCCAAGCGCAGATGCGTCAGGAGTGGACACGCGAGATGGCGACCTTCTTGACGGGACGCGATTATCTCTCATTTCTTTTGCAACTGCGTATGCGCCCTGAACTTCACGCACTCTTTGACGAAGAGAAAATCGCGAAGCTCAAAGCCGTTCCCGGCTCGATTTCGATTCTCACGATCCGCTCACTGTTTTCGGAATCGGCGCAATCTTCGCGCGAACGCCGGCTTTGGCGT
>CAJYIL010000242.1 GCA_913774795.1 Pseudobdellovibrionaceae bacterium | reverse complement strand
TTTCTTGAAATCGAACTTCGGAGTTTGGCCTTTCGAAAACTTCTCAAGCGACTCGAAGAAGTCGCGATCTTGAATCGATTCTTCGCGAAGCATTTGGGCGCCTCGGGCGGTGCCAGATTGGTCGACCTCGTTTGCGACTCGCACGTCGCGGAATTTTTTCGCCGCCACTTTTAGGGCGTCGAGTTTCGGTGAAGGAGCCAAGTTGAGTCCAGCGAACTTCGCCTCGAGCTCGACGGCCGCACGATCACTCATCAGCTGTTGGCAAAATCCTTGAGCGTAGCCACTCGTGATGTCATCGCACCAATCGAATTTGACGCTCGGGTCTTTGCGGGCGTTTTCAAGATGGCGAATGCGCGCTGAAATCTCGGAAGACGATTGCTGAACATCGCAGACGTAAAGCAAAGCGAGATCTGGGTTTCGCTGAACGCCGTGTCCGTTGGCGTAAATCATCGAAAGAATCGTCGCGCCTCCCCAGTAGACGTCTTCTTTGTTTTCTCGCTGGGCGAACGCGCAGTGACGCGCTTTCTTGTAATCAACCGCTTCGCCGATTCCGAAATAGGCTTTCTTGGCATCGCAGCCCTTCAGCTTTTCGATCTCGCTTGCGGGCTGAAGATCTTTGCTCGCAACCTTCGTGTTTTGAACGGCTTTACACTCCGGGTAGTCATCGAAATTCGAAGCGTGGGCGGTGAAGGCGAAAAGAAGAGCGAGAATCATACGTCAGCCTTTCCGTAGACATCGAGAACGAAGGCGTACTCGCGCGCGTATTCTTTGAGCGCTTCGTAACGGCCCGACGGACCGCCGTGGCCCGCGCCCATGTGGATATACTGGATCAACAAGTTCTTGTCGGTTTTAAATTCGCGGAGTTTCGCAACCCACTTTGCAGGTTCCCAGTACGTCACGCGGGGATCGTTGAGTCCGCTCGTGACGAGCATGTGCGGATAATCGCGACGTTCGACGTTGTCGTAAGGCGAATACGATTTCATGTAGTGGTAGTAATCGGGATCTTCGGGATTGCCCCACTCTTCGTATTCAATCGGCGTCAGCGGCAAAGTCGAATCGAGCATCGTGTTCAACACATCGACGAACGGAACATCGGCGACGGCGGCTTTGAAAAGCTGGGGTGCGAAATTGAGAGAGGCGCCGACGAGCATGCCGCCCGCACTTCCGCCCGAAATCATGATCTCGCCTTCTCGGCTGTACTTGTTCGCGGCCAGATGTTTTGCGGCCGCGACAAAATCGTGAAACGTCGTTTTCTTCGTTAAAAACTTCGCCGACTCATACCAATGACGACCCATCTCTGAGCCGCCGCGAATGTGCGCGATCGCGTAGACAAAACCGCGGTCGAGCAAAGAGAGTCGTACCGTCG
>CAJYIL010000241.1 GCA_913774795.1 Pseudobdellovibrionaceae bacterium | reverse complement strand
AGTGAGAGTAATGCGAAAATCCCAGACCGAAGTGACCGACGTTTTGCTCCGAATAGTGAGCTTGCTGCATCGTTCTCAAAGTCAGAAAGTTCAACACCTGCGCCTCAGGTTTACCTGCGACCGCCTCGAGAGCGGCGGTGAGTTTTTTCGCGAGGCTCCCGCCCATCAACGATTTACTCCCGCCCATGTTCCAGAGGAATCGCTGAAGGTCTTTAATCTTATCCGCGTCTGGCTCTTCGTGGATGCGGTAAATTCCTGGGATGTTCGATTCATCCATGAAGCGAGCCGTGCAAATATTCGTAACGAGCATGAGCTCTTCGATCAACCGGTGCGCGAAGATGCGAGACGCGCGGATGATGTCGGTCGACTCCCCGCTCGAGTCGACGACGACTTGAGTCTCCGGGATTTCGAGATCGAGCGATCCATCTCTGAAACGTTTATTCATCAAGATCTTCGCGAGATCGCGCGACTTCAAGATGTTCTCAGCGACGTGCGCGAGTTTCTTTGCGGTCTTGTTCTTTGATTCTTCGCCTGCGTCGTAAGCGTCGATCAACTCCTGCGCTTCGCCGTAAGTCACGCGCGCCTGGGACTGCATCACACCTTCGAAGAAACGGAAATCTTGAAGATCACCGTTGAAGTTGATGTTCATCTCGCAGCAGAAGCACAGACGAACGACGTTCGGCTTCAGCGAACAGAGTTCGTTTGAGAGTTCCTCGGGCAGCATCGGCACGACGTAGTTCGGAAAGTAAGTCGATGTTCCGCGCTCATACGCTTCTTCATCAAGACGCGTTCCCGGCTTCACGTAGTGCGAAACATCGGCGATCGCGACGATGAGGTGGAAGCCTCGCGCCGTTTGCTCGGTGTAGATCGCATCGTCGAAGTCTTTAGCGGTGACTCCGTCGATCGTAATCAACGGAAGCTTCGTGAGATCCTCGCGGCCTTTGCGCTCTTGATCGGTGACCTTACCGCCAAACTTCTGAGCGTCTTTCACGGCTTGCTCACTAAACTCAGTCGGAATCCCCGCCTGATGAACGACGCGAATCACGTCGTTGATCGGATCATCTGAGTCGCCGATGATACTCACGACTTTTCCGGTGAATTCGTGTTCATCGTCGGGATACTGCGTGATTTCGACCGCGACGAGCTCGCCTTCTTTGGCATTCATGCTATCGCTAGCGGCGATGCGCAGATCCGCACCCCACCCCCGGTTTTCGTCTTGAAGCATTCCGTATTTTTTATCGACCGGAAGATAGCGTCCGACGACGCGCGTGTTCGCGCGGCTTAAGACTTTTACGATTTCTCCCGAGAGACGTTCTTCTTTATTCTTGCCGCCTGACCGCGGTCGGTAGAGCTCAACTTCAACGCGGTCATTGGTCATGATGCCGGTCATCGATTGTCGTGCGACGTAAACGTCAGGTGTATCGGCTTGATCGGGAATCAAGAAACCGAATCCATCCGGGTGACGCTTGATCAAACCGGATACCGTCGCGGCTCCTGGACGGCCCGCGCGGCCACGGCGAACATCGCTCGTGCCGAGGGTTGGCTTCACGCGGTCTTGCGGCCATGAGTCTGGTCCGCTTTTGCGGGCGCGCTCCGGCTCACGTTTTGAACGTTCGCGTTCACGTTCACGTTCATGTTCGACGGGATTTCGTGCAGATTTTTCGGTCCCGCGGCCACCGCGCTCGAAATTTTCGTTTCGGGCGCCGCCACCCCGGCGAGCCGAGGCTCGGTCATTGCGCGAGCTTGCGTCGGGACGAGAATCGGAGCGCGAGCTGCCACCACTGCGCTGCTTTGCAAGATACTCTTCGCGTGATGGCGAGTTCTTCGGCTTAGAAACTTCGGCGACAACCGGCTCGGGCTGTCGAGGTGCGCCCGGAGGTTGAAAGGTCATGATGTACGTGAGCTTCTTCGACTGCGGACCTTTTGAGTGACCTGGCCCGGAATCATCGCGACTCGACGTGCCTCGTTCGTTTCGTTCGGCGTTACGATTAAACGAATGGCGATTATCGCGTTCGCGGTCTTCGTCGCCCGAAGGCCCGCGAGAGAATCCTCCGCCACGATTTTGTCCTCCGCCTAGAACATCGGAAAGACTGCGGGCATTTCGAATGTCGCGATTTTTGCGTTTTCCTGACCCACCGGCGTCACTGTCTCGTCGACCGCCCTCGGGTCCTCGGCGATTGCCTCCACCCGAGCGCTCGTCACGCGATCCGCGACCGCCACCACCGCCGCCCTGTCCTGAGCTGCCTTTATTTTTCGAACTTCCTGATCGTTTCGAGAACTTTGCCATCGCCTTAAACGCTAGCACCGCCCCCTAGCCGATACAAACTTGCTTTTGAGTAGACGCTCCGCTACCGTCAGGCCTCTTCGCAGCACTTCCCATGAGCCCGGGTGGTGGAACTGGTAGACACGCGTGGTTCAGGTCCACGTGCCGTAAGGTATTGCAGGTTCAAGTCCTGTCCCGGGTACTCGATTACTTCTTTTTGCCGGCTGTCTTCTTTTTCGAAGACGTCTTTTTCTTCGAAGACGCCTTCTTCTTTTTCGAAGCTGACTTTTTCTTTTTGATCGCGATCGCTGCTTGCTGGGCCGGTGAGTGAGAGAATTTTGCCATACTCAAAGCCGACCACGGAATCACTTAAAAGCCAACGAGAATGCCGATCCCGAAGAGGATGAAGAATCCGCACGCGACTTTGCGCACGATGTTCATCGGGATGCGCTCAAGAAGCTTATCACCCAAGAAAACCGCGAGAGCGTTTGAAACCATCATGCCGATCGTTGTTCCCAGCGTGACGATCGCGATGTTCGAGTAACGAGCGCCAAGAGCCACGGTCGCCAACTGAGTCTTGTCGCCCATCTCCGCCAAAAAAAAGGCGAAGATCGTCGTGACTAACGGGCCAAAGCGGCTCTCGCTTTTCAACTCTCCCTCTTCATCCGGGATCAAAATCCACGCGGCGAACGCGAAAAAGATGAAAGCCAGCACCCACTTCAGAATGTTCGGAGGAACAAGTCCCGACAGCCAGCCACCCGCCGAGGCCGCCAACGCATGATTCAGAATGGTGGCGATGAAAACGCCGAGAAGAATCGTCCAGGGCTTTTTGTATCGCGCAGTTAAAACGAGCGCGAGCAACTGGGTCTTGTCGCCCATTTCGCTGATAAAAACCATGAAGAAGGAATTGATAAATGCGTCCAAAACAAGAACCTCCGCGTGCGGGCCGTGAGGTCTTTGGTGCGTTTTGGGCACGAGACAGCACGGCGATTTAAAAATCACCAGTGCTAGTCTCGTCAGCTCGCGAAGACTCGCGAGTTCGTTGCGCCGGGGCGTGAACCCAGTGTGTCGGCATCAACTCTCCTGGCTGAGGCCAGAAGCGACTACTCCCTAACGAAACTAGAACTAAGAATTTTCGAACGGTCTGTCAATGAGTAAGGCATGGCGCTTGTAGTGATCCAGACCGAACCTTTTGAACGTAAGTGAGAATTTATGACGACGCTTTCGCGCGCCTTTTTGGTCGCTCTGATCAGCATTTCGACAGTCACCTCGACCGTCGTCTCCGCCGAGAGCCGGTTCGTCGGCCTGTTTTACACGAACGGCTTGGGCTACATCCTCGATACGAGCCCAAAGGTTCCGTCGGCGAAGGTCGTCATGCCGGCCGGGCACCTGCCGAACCCGAATCTCGACCTGCCTCAGCGAACACGCGAGCGCTTCGGCACTCAAGGCTCGACCGTGCAGTCGATTCTCGAGCCGGCCAACAAGCGCTTTGCCGAAAAGCTCGCTGACATGAAAGCTCACCCGGAGCTCGTGCGACTCGCAAAACAAATCGCACCAAAATATAACGTCGATGCCGCTAGCGTCGTTGCGGCGGCGCTTACCGAGATGACGTTTAACAACGACTACTCGATGAAGCTTCAGAGCATGGCCTCCTACATCCCGTCGCAATCGTTCTATCCGGGCGCGAATGAACTGAAACAAAAGATGGCCACCTTGCCGCAACTCCAGCTCTGTCACCCGGAGCGTAGCGATTATTGGTCTTGGGTGTGCTTGAACATCCTGTGGGACAACAACGTGTTCTTCGCTCGAGGAAAAGCGCCCGCGGTTCCCGCGTATGGCTACATCCCGATGTCGCCAACTGAAGACGCGCTGGTCGCTAAGATCTCTCCGAAAGTCGCCCTCTGGCCTGCGGGAACTTCTTTCGGTCCTGCGCAAATCACCCTCTTCAGAGCGCTGATGGCGAGTGAAGACGTGACGCGTGTTTCGGGCGGAAAAATCCCTCGCGTGACCGTCGACAACATGCCCGCCGTTCAACGCATGATCTCTGAACTGGAGCCGTCAGTCCATATCATCGCGGCAACACTTGGACGATCTGTTTACGCCTACCGTAAGTACGCGCGAGTCGATATCAGCCAGAACATCGGACTCCTCGCTTCGATCTTCAACCTCGGTTACGAAGTTCAACGCGCGACAAAACTCATGTGGTCAAACACCTTCGCAAAAAAAGAAGAGATGAATTTGCCGCGAGAAAACTACTTCGGTTACTTCGCCAACGAGCACGAAAAAGAGATTCGCGCTCTGATCGCCGAGACGAAGTGATGTTGAAACTTGGCGTCTTCACTCTTTTGATCGCAACGACTGCGGGGGCTTCTCCGGCCATCGCCCCCTACAAAGACGCGCTCTTTGCCAATCCCCGCGTGATCGAAAGCTCGGGCGATTTCGCTCGCTATGACTATCAGGAAATGCGCGACATCAACGGCCGAGATGAAATTCCAGTCGCGAAAGTTCAAGCAGCCTACACGGAGTCACTCGCTCCAGGTTCCGAGCGCCGTATCATCGCCGGGCAAACAGAACTCTACGAGGCCGGAAACGCCGCGAGTGCACGCTTCGTCGTTATCTTCATCCACGGCGGTGGTGGCAATGGTTCGTTGGGTTTTAGCGACATTACTTTTGGTGGCAACTTCAATCGCCTGAAGCACCTCGCAATCGAAAACGGCGGCGTTTATCAAAGCCCGAGTCTCCAGAGCTTCGACGACACGACTCAGCTGGAGAGTTTGCTCGAGCGAACACCTGGGTCAGCTCCGGTCATTCTCGCGTGCGGATCAATGGGCGGACTCATGTGTTGGTCAGCATACACAAACCCCGCTCTCGCGAAACGTTTGGCAGGCGTTGTTCTGCTCGGCGGTTATCCTCACCGTTTCGATAAGCGAGAAGCTGGCGTCCGCGAAAAAGTAAAAGTTTATCTCGCTCACGGAACGCTCGATCCGGTCTACGACGTTCGCACGATTGCCGAAGAATACACCTGGCTTCAGAGACAGCGTCTCCCGTCAAAACTGGCTGTCTACGAAACCGGAAAACACGGAACGCCGATTCGCATGATCGATTGGCGCGAAGTTTTGAACTGGATGCTCGAGTGATTACTGCATTTGTTTCGTCATTGTTTTGAGCGCGTTCACTCGCTGCTCAGACGAGAGCTGCTGCATCCCGCGTCTCATCGCATCGACGTTTTTCTTGGCAGCGTCCGCGGAAAGTCCCCGCTTTACGTAGCTATCGACCAAGACGCCCCAAAGCTTTTCTTCCTCGAGAGAGGCCGGCGCGGCTGCGCCTTGTGTCGCCGCCCGCACCTGGCGAGGTTGCGTCGTCTCCGGTGCGCCAGCTGCTTTCGTCGCGCGCGGAATCGCGTCACACGCCGGGTTCGAGCCCAGCTTGCAAGCGTTGTCGTAGAGCGGGAGTGCGGCCTTCGCATTCATCTTCACGTTCTCTTCAATCGACCCGAGATAAAAGTCGTTTTGCGCAATCGTTGCGTCGAGACGTTTCGACTCTTTGAAGTAAGGTTCGGCGGCGAGTGTCTCGCTGAATTTCGACTGGTCGACGGCTTTCTGAAAAAGAGCAAGACCGATATTGGAATTAAGTATGGCAGACCACTCGCTTTTCTTCGCGAGACCCTTTTTGCAAGTCGCAACAGCCGCGTCGTACTGCTTCATCTGCGATTGAGCACTGCAGATGTTCATGTACGCCAAGGCGAGACCTGGCTCTTGCTGAAGCCCCTTCTCGCTCCACTTGATCACATCCGTGTACCGCTGCGCCCGATTTGCGAGAACCGCAAGCACCATGTAGGGCCGCGCCGTTTTCACATGCTCCCTTAAGCAGGCTTCGATCGCCGCTTTCGCAACTGGCTCGGTCACCGAAGACCCAGCCGCTGATGCTTTCTCCGCTTTCTCGCTAAGTGACGCGCAAGTCTCCGCCGCAGCGCCTGGGTGCGGTAGCAAAAGAATCAGCGTGATCAAAAAGTTCATCGTCTTTCTCCTCAAGTCCATTAGACCGAGGAAACAGGGTCTCGCCAATCTCGTCTAGACCTCGCCCTTAGACTCGTCCAAGTACGATCGCGCGCACGAAGAAGGTAAACTGAATCTATGAAGTGGATTTTCGGCACATCCTTACGCGACACGCTTTTTCTCACGGCGCCCGGTCTGTTCGCTTTGATGTTTGCGCGCTTGGATCTTTTTCAGGAGTTCGTGCCGTATTTGCTTCTTGTCACGGTCTTCGCCGACTCCGGGCATGTCTACACGACCGCTTGGCGCACCTGGTTCCATCCGGCCGAACGCCAAAGATCCGCGACGAGCTGGACAGTTCCCCTTGGTCTGCTCGCCGGATTTTCGCTTTGGGGCGCCTCGGGCCTACCGTATCTCTGGTCATTCGTGATCTACGTCAACATTCATCACAACTTGAAGCAGTACTTCGGAATCACACGTTGGTACGAAACACTTAACTCGCGAGCGCACCGGTGGACGGGATTCATCTCTAAGTCTTTGATGATCATCCCGGTCGTTGCCTACCACTTTCGTAAAGATGCAATTTCGGGAATTATCGGACCGAAAGACTTCCTTCTTTTTCCGAACGAAACTCTGCTAACTGCGACGACCGTAGCTTATCTCGCGGTCCTCGCATCGTGGGTGGCGCTCGAAGCGCGTGAGTTTTCGAGAGGGCATCGCGAATGGAATCGATTGATCTCCATCGCGCTCTCCTCGGCTCTGTATGGTTGGTCGTTCTTCTTCGGTAAGACCGTCGCGCAGATCGTCTTCCCGCCGGTCTTCGGCCACGGAATGGGATATATCGCGATCGTCGCCTTGACGATGACAAAAACGCGTCGTCGGTTGGCGC
>CAJYIL010000240.1 GCA_913774795.1 Pseudobdellovibrionaceae bacterium | reverse complement strand
CGTAAAAGTTAATGTCGGGAGTAAAGTCGAGGTTTGTTCTCGCCATCACTCCGACCAAAACGGCCAAGCACAATGACATGACTTCGATGAGAACTCGAGTGCGCGGGTCCCCGACGGTTGTCAGCCGTTTTTCGGCGAGCAAAATTGCGAACCGAGAGAAGTTGATCGTCAAAAATAAAGCGATGAGGATCGTCGGAAAATCGAAAGCAAAATCAAAACGTTTCAAGATAAAGAAAAACGCGAAGCCGCCGATCGCACACGTGAAGGTCGCGAGGAAGAGACGTTCGTTTAACTCGCGATCGGCAATGTCAACGCGAAGACCGGTTTTCGCGTCGTCAATAAAGCGCTTCATACCTAAGCTTCGGACTCACCGGATTAGACATCCAGAGAAGAGATCGCGACAAACCGAATGTTTTGAGATGAGCCGCAATTGTCAGAGCGATTTAACAATTGGAGCATCAAATTCTGAACAGCCGGTTGGGCGCTTGCCCGAAGGCACACGCTCGCCGATGCACGACGTGTAAGCTGGCGAACATCTCAATCGAAGATGGAAATGGTCGTCGTGCCCTTCAGTCGGTCTCAGTTTCGTCAAGACTTCGTAATCGAGAGCGTCGAGTTGCGCTTCACGTGATTTCGCCCACGCGCACAGATAAGTCTTGATCCGCGGATCGACCAAGATCATCGAAACGGCCGACGTCACTTTTCCGCTGACTTTCATCTGCTGCATCGTCACAAGTCGCCAATAAAACCAATTTTGCTCGACATCAAAGAGCGGAGTCACGACGCCGTTTGCGTCGAGAACGGATTGGTATTTCACCGTGCCGACAAATTGAATATCCGCATCGAGACCATTTTGATGCGAGGAGTGTGGCTTGTAAGGCCCACCCGTCTGTTGCGCAATACCGCCGATTCTCAGAAGCGTCGTCGGATATTTCTCTTGAACGAGCGGCGCGGAGTTGATTAACAAAGACGCCATGAGTCCCGACGCCCAGCGATCGGTCTCACGTCGACCCGCCACATAACCGACACCTTGTTGAGGTAACAGTGTCGCATCGATAAGACCGCCCCACGTCGTCGCATCTTTGCCTTGCGCAGCTCCAGTCGACTGACCACCGTTATGCAAGTCAAGCAGTGGGCCCAGCATCAACTCTTCACTGGACGGAGGAGTCACGATCGGAAAAGGCATCGGCTGCAAACCGGCGGCAAACGAACGAACCCCAAATGCGAGCGCCAGTACGAATATGAATTTCGACATGGGCTTAATTTAGAAGAACGCGGCCACGAAAGCTTGAAGGTGAAGGCATAACCTAAGAGCCAAAGCGAATTGACGTAAGATGAAATCAAAATGAGCGGTGCGCGAAATCTCTCAAGCGGAAGTTGGGTGAGAATCTATTCGTCTTTGACGCTCGATGCGCCCCATGAGCGCAGAATATCGCCTTCGTCGGCGGCCGAAAGAGCTTTCTTAAACCTGGCACCGCTTCGTCCTTTCGTGCGTCGTTCGCACGAGGGCCAGTCGCGGTGACGAACCGCCACCCCGTCAACGTAAGAGAGATACGAGTACGCGGCCTTCTTCTCTTGTTTCGGTTTCATCTCCGGGAGACCGGCTTCGGTGTCGGGAAAGTCGAGAACATTGTAAGAATAGTTTTTCATCTCGCCCCGAAAGAGCGATAGGGGTCTTCGCTGCGAAAAACCGACGGCGATGGCGTCACAGCGTTCGTTACCGTCGTGGCCCGTGTGTCCTCGAACCCATTTCCATTCGACTTTGCAACCTGTCGAGCGCGCGCTCACGACCCGAGAGAGCTCTTCCCAGAGATCGCGGTTGACGACTTCTTTACCCTCGGCAGTCTTCCAGCCATTGCGACGCCATCCCCAAATCCACTGCGTGATCCCGCGAATCAAATAGGTGGAGTCGGTGTAGAGATGAACAGGCAGCTCGACGGCCGCCACAGATCGCAACGCATGCAAAGCAGCCGAGACTTCCATGCGGTTGTTGGTCGTCGGGTTCTCGCCGCCCCCGAGTTCGTACACCTCGAGATCTTCGCGGACAACGACCGAACCCCAACCCCCCGGCCCCGGGTTACCGGAACACGCACCATCCGTATAAATGACGACATAGGGAAGTTGAGACATGAGGCGAATCATGCCCCGCAGGCCACGGCTTATTCAAGGTTAATAAGCGCCGCAATCGTCGTCGAATGCAGGATTTGAAACGAAAGGAGTCATCATTGCGCCTACGGAATATCCACCGTTGTAATCGGGCGCCACGAAATCCGGGTCGTCGACTGGAACTTCAGATGAATATTTTGAAAGGCCTGCGTCTTTCGAGAGACGCGCGAGAACTACGGCTAAGACGGCGGCTCCGTCGGCCATTCGATCTTGCGCGAGGTCGAGCTGCACTTGTTTGCCCTTGGCGGAGTTACGACCAAGCCGCGAATCGTTTTGCAAAACTTGATCGCGTTTTTCTAATGAACGAACGATTTCGTAATTGATAACTTCGGTCAACGCTCCCGACGACTCGCGAATGAAATCTTCGTCGTTCAGAAGGGTACCCACACGACGCTCGACTTCTTTACGGATGGCAGCCTCGTTCCCGATGTTTTGCGTTTCGAACCAAGAGTGAATTCCGGACTGGTGCGTGTGTTGTCCGTCGTAGTTTTCAGAGACGTGAAGAGGCATCGAGAGATCGCCGATGTAGTGAGACATCACGCCGACCATTTGCACGCCTATTTCCATGTCGCCAGCGCGAAAAGCTTTGACTGCAAGATTGTACATTTGAACGATGCGCCAAGGCGCTGTTCCGTTTACGGCGACTGTTGCCGAGCCGTACTCATCGACCGCGTCTCCGTAGGCCGGAGGAAACTTCAGGATATCTTCGCAGCGACTGATATCAGGGACGTAGGCGTCGGCTTGGAAAAAGTGGGTCGGCCCTTCAAACTTCTTCGTGCGCGCGTCTTTCCAGAGACGGTCGGGAACGGTCGAAAGCGTTCGCATATTTTCGACGTTCGATTCCCAGAACCCGACACCAGAGAGATCGGCGCCGACGTAAGAGACGATCTGATGACCTTTGGCGCCCCAAGCCTGAGCCTTGGAAACTCCGAGAACCGCGATCAAGCCAACGAGTGCACCACGAGCAGCTTTCATTCTTCAACCCTTCTGGTAGGTTTACGAATCTCTTCTGTTGTCGAGCTGTAGCTTTTCGAACTCGCCTATTCGACGCAAGCAAAACTTCGTCAGGGTTCGGTTAATTTGAGTGACCAGCGCGTCAATCGGAGCGCATGCTTTCGATTATGGATAAAGCACGCAAGTGGCTTTGCGGAGCCCTCGTCGTCTTCACGATCGCGATTAATTTCAAGCATGTTTGGGATGTCCTCACGCTCTCGCCAGAGATGCGACGGCAAATCGAAATCTCGTTTTTCAGCGAGACGGTGCTCGTCACGATTCTCATCGGGGGCGTCCTCGCCAGCTGCGGCTTTTTGTTTCGTCGTACGTTCAAGCCCGCATGTCTTCTTCAAGTGATTTGCGTTCTCGCCGTAGGCGGGCTTCAGCTTCGCGCAGGCCATGTCTCGGCCGCTCTGCTCGAACTTCCGTTCGCTCTGGCCGCTGGTATGATGATTTACTTGGGCTATCCTTTTCCACACACGAAGAAAATATGAACGGCCTTATCTGCATCGCTCTTTTGGTTTGCTCTAACATCTTCATGACATTCGCTTGGTACGGGCATTTGAAATTCAAAGGCTCGCCTCTTTGGGTGGTCATTCTTGTCAGCTGGGGAATTGCTCTTTTTGAGTACATGCTGCAAGTGCCGGCGAACCGTTTGGGCTCAAGCGTATTCTCGACTTATCAACTCAAGATCGCGCAAGAAGCCATTACGCTCACGGTGTTTGTCGTCTTCGCGGCCCTTTACTTCGGCGAAGGCATGACCTGGCGATACGGAGTTTCGTTCGGGCTGATTTTCGCGGCGGTGGCCGTCGCCTTCTACAAGTAGCTTACTCGGTCCACAAGCGAAGACGAGAGCGCTGAACGCCCATGCGTCCATAGAGAAGAGATTCGACGGGTACATTTTTGGAGTAAGGCGTATTCGCGCCGGCTTGCGCTTGATAAATCTTGTAAGTGTCTTCGGCGACTTTCTCGACGATCGCAACATGCCCGCTCTCGCCCGTGCGAGGCCACTGTGCAAAGAATGCGGTGTGATCAGGCGCTGAATTCAAAAACTTGCGGAGCTCCGCGCGGCCCTCCGAGAGTTCCTCCGTCGAAAACTCCGTTTTTTGCCATCCCTTTAAATAGGTTTCGGCGATTTGATCGAAGTCGTTAGCTCGAAAGGCCGGAACTTTGTAGCCGAGTCGACGCAAGACCGCCGCGACGTAGTTACTGCATTGAGTGTCGCGGTTGCCGGTCGAATTCGAGTGATCGATCTCGGCGTTCGCCGCGTTGACG
>CAJYIL010000239.1 GCA_913774795.1 Pseudobdellovibrionaceae bacterium | reverse complement strand
GTTCTTGGTGATCGGAGCGCTCGGTATCGGCGGTATTCTGCAAGATCCGTCGGTTCTTCGCGCCTTTAATCCGATCTACGCCTATGACTTCTTCGTGCACCACCAACTCGAAGGCTACTACGTCATGGGCTCGCTTTTTCTCGTTGTAACGGGTGGCGAAGCACTTTACGCCGACATGGGTCACTTCGGCAAAACGCCGATTCGTTGGGCGTGGTTTGTCGTCGTTCTGCCGGGTCTAATTTTGAATTATTTCGGTCAGGGAGCTTTGCTCCTGCATGATCCTTCGGCCGCTGAAAATCCGTTTTATCATTTGGCTCCTCAGTGGGCGCTGATCCCGCTTGTCATTTTATCGACGAGCGCGGCCGTGATCGCGTCACAAGCGTTGATCTCGGGTGTTTACTCTCTCACGCGCCAAGGCATCCAGCTGGGGCTCATTCCGCGTCTTCAGATCGTGCACACATCCGATCGCGAGATCGGGCAGATTTACATGCCGTATGTGAACTGGCTCTTGTTGATCGGTACTCTGTGGCTCGTCATCACATTCAAGTCGTCATCAAACCTTGCGGCCGCATACGGAATTTCAGTTTCGGCGACCATGGTGATCACGACTGTTCTTCTCGCGGTCGTCGCGAGAAAGGTGTGGCACCAAAACGTGGCGATCGTCGCCGTGCTCACCGGTTGTTTCATCGCGATCGACCTCGTTTTCTTCAGCGCAAACCTGATTAAGTTTTTCCAGGGCGGCTACGTGCCCATCATCATCGCGATCGCGATTTTCACATGCATGACCACGTGGAGACGGGGACGCCAAATCCTCTCCGAGCGTCTTCGTCAGACATCGATGCGCTTAGATGATTTCTGGAAGCGAGTTCAAGAATCCAAGCCGGTTCGCGTTCCGGGCCTTGCGATTTTCATGGTCGGAGATCCCGAGACGACGCCTCCCGCGATGCTTCATAACACGCAACATAACAAGGTCTTGCACGAGAAGATCGCGATCCTCACGGTCGTCACGAAAGACATTCCGACCGTCGCCAACGTCGACCGCGTGAAGATCGAAAAACTTGATCAAAATTTCTATAAGATCATCGCAAAGTATGGCTTCATGGATTCGCCGGATGTCATGGAAATCATGGACCGTTTGCATGAAGTCGGGATGCGCACCCCAGTCAAAGACATGACTTTCTTCTTAGGTCGAGAAACACTTCTCGCGACGAAGCACCCGGGGATGGCCATCTGGCGCGAACACCTCTTCTCGTTCATGTCACGCAACGCTCAACGCGCGACCGCGTTCTTCAATATTCCTCCAAACCAAGTGATCGAAGTGGGAATCCAAGTCGAGCTCTAATACGTTCATCGACGGCTCCGCCATCGAGACGGTTACGCTAGCCAAGTGCTCACCGTTGATTTCAGGCGGCAGAAATTTCCTAGACTTGTGACAAGTTGCCCGTCTCTGGGACGATGAACTCACAAAAGTCGTTGGCTCATTAACGCCAAGTCATGCACCGGAGGTCTCTTGAAACGTCTCGCATTCGCAGTTCTCATGTTCTTGATCGGCGCGACATCGTACGCGCAAGTGACTCCGCCAAAGACGATGAAGATGAAAGTCGCCATCGGTCTCGGCTGGGCGCTCTGTCCGTCACGTGGGGGTGCTTTGCCTTCGCTCGAAGATGCATACCTTTGCTCAGGTCTCAAATCGGTTCCACGCACGGTCGAAATCGAAATGAATCAGCAGAAGGCCTCGAAGCCAGAATGGCTGTTCTACCAAGGAAGCTACAACACATCGACATCGTTTCAGGATGTCACGGTGACTCTTGAATCGCTGGTGATGTACGCGAAGGTCGACGGCACGACGACCGCGTTCATCGATGGTCGCTTGGTCACGACCCGTGGTGGTGTTGCATCTCAACCGATCTATTTCAGAGCATCGGCGGACGGCGGGGCGCAAAACTTCACGTACTCATCGACATACGGGACAATGTCGCCAATCAAACTCAAAGACGGATCAATCGCGGAGTTTTCTCCGTACATGACGATCGCAAAGCCTGAGTGAAGCTCTTTAGCTAGCTTTGAAAGTTTCGAAAAGAAGGCGCAAATTCGTTTGCGCCTTTTTTAATTCCTGAAGCACGCGTCGGGCTAGAAGAGCCTGAAGCTGAAAAGCGCTCTCCGGATATTCGCGTGCGAATTGATCGTAGGCGGGGCCATCGAGTTCTTTAACGAGGGCCACGGTCGTAGCGCGAAGCATGTTCGATGCGGGACCGGGTTCAAGAAGCTGTTTTTCTCCGGTCATATCTTCGGCCGTGAGGCTGGCCACTTGTTCATGTTCGAGCGTGAAGACGTCGATCGTGCCTTCAAGCACAACGTAAAGAGACTCGCTGTAAGCGCCGATTTCCACGAGGGTTTCGCCAGGCGTGAGACGTCGGTCTATGAGAAGTTCATCGAGTCTCAGAAGAGCCTCTGGTGCAAGGCCGGCTTGGCGGAGAAGTTTCATCGAAGACGCTTATCGGTTTGATTTGAGACGAACTTGAAGTGACGCTTTTTGCTTAAGCCCGTGGAAAGCTTTCTCGGCGAGTGTTTCCGCGCAGAACGAGGCCTTGGTCTCGTAGTAAATTGCAGCCTCAGACAGGAGATCGTTCATGAAATCGATGTTTGTTTTAGCGGTCGTTTCAGTTGGCGTCTTTGCGGGCGCGTGCCCAAAACCTGAGGCTCAGATGACCTCGGCGACGATTAAATCGGTGAAGCCCACTGGTTTTGCGGGCGTCTGCGAAGTGAAGTTCTCTGGTCTCGTGACAGAGTCGAATCCGTTTTGCCCTCTCGATACAGACACGATTTTGGGAGCGACCGTGCTCACTCAAGAGTGCGGTTTAAAGCCAGGTCAGCAGATTAGCCGCAGTGTCATCGTGCTCGAAAAGGACGGCACGGTTCGGTTCTAAGTTTACTCAAGGGCTTGGGCGGGCTTCGCCCGGGAGCCGCCTAAAACGGTCGCGATCAAAGCGACAAGCACGATCGCGCCACCCAGGAAGACATTGAGCGTGAGTGTTTCTCCGAGAAGAAGCGAGCCGAAGAGAGCCGCCGTAACCGGCTCGAGCGTCGAGAGCAGCGACGCTTCGGTGTTGCCGAGTTTTTGCAATCCGCTCAAAAATAAAACGAGCGGAATGACGGTACACACCGCCGCGATCCCAACGAGAATTAAAAATTGCTCCGGCGTTTTCATCGTGAGCGGAGGTTGGTGAAACGCGAACAAACCGCAGGCGGCGAAGAGCATTACGTAAAATCCCGACGTCAGCGGATCGATTGCTTTTTGGTAACGCGACGAAATGAGGATGTAGCTGGCATAGCAAGCCGCTGCCGCTAGGCCCGAGGCAATCGACATGAATCGGTCGAGGCGGGGAGCGGCATCTCCGGCCAGCAAAACCACGAGTCCGATAAAAGTAAGAGGCAGGGCGATCAGCTGAGGCCGAGTCAATTTCGTTTTGAAAAACACGCGCGCGCCGACGGCCACGAGGATCGGGTAGGTGTAGAGAAGCAGCGACGCCATCGCGACCGAAACTCCACGCACGGCCAAAAAATAAAACGTGGAGAAGATGGCGTAACCGAAAAGGCCGAGCCCTGCGCAGATAGAGAGATCTCTCAGTGAGATACGAAGTTTGCGCGGAGCAAAAACGGCGAGGCCGGCCGCCATGATGAGGGTAGCGGCGAGGAATCGAAAGCTCAAGAGTTCACCGACGCTAAGGCCGCTTCGAAATCCGAGTTTGCCGAACACGCCGAGAAATCCAAATGTAAATCCAGAGATTCCGATTTGGGCGATGCCCATCATTCGTTTCTTGGAGCGTTCTTTCGGTTGTGAGCTCATGCTTCGAAAGTGTAGCTTGGCCGCATGAAGTTGGTTAGCTGGAATGTGAATGGCCTTCGCTCGGTGCACAAGAAGAACTTTCTTGATTGGTTTTGCCAAGAGGATGCCGACATCGTCTGCCTTCAAGAAATCAAGATCGGTCACGAAGAAGTCGAGGCGTCTCGCGATCTCGTTTCGCCGAACGATTATCTCTCCCACTGGCATTTTGCACAAAAGCCCGGTTATTCGGGGCTCGCGATTTACTCCAAGCAAGATCCCGACGCTATTCGAGTGGGCTTAGGCGTCTGGCAATTCGATAGCGAAGGTCGGTGGATGGAAGCCGATTTCGGACGCATGACGGTGATCAACACGTACTGGCCGAATTCGCAAAGAGAGCACACCCGTTTGGGCTACAAGCTTGAGTTCTGTCGCGCGGCCGAGGCTCGACTCGAGGATCTGCGTAAGTCGGGACGGCTCGTTTACATCTGCGGTGATTTCAATATCGCTCATACATTCGACGATCTCGCAAATCCGAAGTCGAATCAGGATAACGCTGGCTTTCTACCTGAAGAGCGCGCGTGGATGGATCACTTCGTGAGAGATCTCGGATGGATCGATACGTTTCGGCTTTTTACGAAAGGCAACGGCCATTACTCGTGGTGGAGTTATCGGCCCGGGGTTCGCGAGAAGAATATTGGTTGGCGGCTCGATTACTTCTTTACGAATGCAGAGGCCCGGGAGACGGTGGTCGGCGCCGATATCTTGTCAAAGGTGA
>CAJYIL010000238.1 GCA_913774795.1 Pseudobdellovibrionaceae bacterium | reverse complement strand
ATGCCGACATCGACGCGCGCGATCGATGGGATCAGCATCGAGGCGACGCCGGGCTGACGTGAAAGGACAGATGCGTCGACCATTGAAATCGCGGGACCAAGCAGACCTTCGCGAACACCAAAACGTTGCACGCGGTCGCCGAGGACACGCGCGATTTCAGCGCGGTTTGCTTCGGGATTCCAGTGGCGAGCGATCTCGGTGATCTCCGCGATGGATTTGCGAACCTCAGAGGAACTTCCTGTCTGTGCGGCCACAATCGCTTCGACTGAAACCACATTCGGAAATGTCGATTTCGGAATGTTGAGAACGGGCTTTTGCACTCTGCGCGCGCGAGCTTGCGCGATCATGAGTGCTTGCTGGTCGGCCCTTGAAAGTGCCATTGCAGGAGCAGAAAGAGCGAGTAGTAAAAGTGAGCTTACAAGTTTCATCGAGATCCTCCGGGCCAACGACAAGGCAAGGCGTGGGCCAGGCTTCGGGCGGAGTCAGATCGAATAAGAGCGGTGGGCGAGTCCGGGGTGTCCGCGGTTAGCGAATGCTGTCCGTGAGTTTGGAATCCCGGACGCGGTCGATGTCGTGAAGCACGAAGAGGTGGACGCCGGGGGCGCACCCGTCGATACACCGGGAGATCAGGTAGGCGCCGATTGGCCTTCGACGAAATGCTGAACCTGGAGCGCTTAGCAAAACGAGCTCGACACTAAAAACTATGAGGCGGCGAAGCAAGAGCGTGGGCATGAAGTCGTCAGGCCTCAGATCGCGAAGCCTTGAGAGAATTCTGTTTCCTCAGACGACGGTGTCCCGCGCCAGAACATCGCCGTCTGGGGTTAATCGCTGTCAGTATTTAATGATATACGGCAATGAAATATTCGCGGGCCGCGTTTCTGATCCTGTTCTAGGCGCGCCGTTAGCACCGTCGCTTGACGGTCCGTAACTGTCCTTGTTAGCAGAGGCTCCAGCTGGATAAGCGTAGTAAGTGTTCATTGCGCCCCCAACAATCTGAGCATTGGACACTGGATTTTGATGAACGTGTCCTTGAAATTGATCAGCTTGCTTGGCCCCAGCCGTCGCGGAATACGTGATTCCTGATATTACCTGCGAACCTGCTCCGCGCACAAACACGCCGCTTGTGTTTGGCAAATTAAAAGTTGTCGAACCATCACCGCCTCCGTAGGCAGTGCCGATTGCTGCGAAAAGGGCCGAGTATGTTGTGCGACTTACTGCGGAGCCGTCGGTGAGCAAGTAACCAGTTGGAGCTGTTTGACCCGCAAATGGAAAAATAGCACCCGCAGGTACTCGATCGCTCGAGGATCCGCCGAAGTTCAACCAGCTTCCAGATTGTGTATATCCCCAAAACCCCTCATCAGCCGAATCGTAGACGATGTCGCCTGCGGCTGGGGCGTATACGTTTGATTTTCCGCTGATCTGTGGCGCCGTAAATCCGAGGCTCGTAGATTGGACACCTGCGATTGCTCCAGTGGCAGCTAACAGCAAAGATAAACATAATACTACTTTTTTCATGCAGAACTCCTTTTCCGGACGAGGCTCGTTTGAGTTTCCTAAATGATCAAGTAGTTAAAAGCCGACAGATTGGATTAAATAGATATAATTTACCGAGTGGCACACTGATCTTTTCGAACCAAGATCCGCGTCGCTTCTTGTAGGTGCATGGACTTGATACGGTTCTTACAAATTATTAAGACCACTAAAACCTTGCGAGAAAGAATCATAGTCGCTCGATGGTTGCCGCTTCGCGAGCGAACTTCTAGACTTTTGTCATCGTTCAAAAGCGTGAGATTGCGTTAAAGAGCCTCATTTTCAAGAACCGATAGGCGGTCGATGTCGTGAAGCACGAAGAGGTGGACGCCGGGGGCGCCGGCCGCGCGGTAGTCGGCGATCAGCTGCGCGAGATCCGGTACGCCCGGAATGCTCACGCCAAAGCGCTTAGCGAAACGCTCGGCGTGCTCGCGGTCGTGGATGAAGCAGACGCCGGGGTAAATCGGCGAGGTGAACTCTGAAGCAAGACGCTCCCAGGCCGCGACGTCAAAGCACATCTGCGTGATGGCGAACGAGGCGCCCGCCAAGAACTTCTCGCGCAGAACCGTGATGCGGTCGAATTCGCCAGCTTCTGGGTACGCGCCCGCACCGATACACGCGTCGGGATACAGCGCGCGGAGTTCGCGGATGCATTCGCTCGCAAAGCGGTAGTCGCCTTCTTGTTCGCCGCGAACGCCTTCGGGTTTGTCGCCTTTCAGCACAAGAAACGAACGAACGCCCGAAGCGTAGAAGTTAGCCGCGTGCCGCAACACTTCGGAGCGAGGGGCGTATCCGCAGATGAGGTGAGCGCAGCGGACCGCACGGCCGGCGAGGGCGTCGAGGATGAAGAGGCTTTGTTCGCGGGATGTTCCGCCGGCGCCTTGGGTGACGGAGATGAAAGAGGGTCGCACAGTCTCTTCGAGCGTCGTCAACACCGCGTCGAGATCAGGCGTCATCGAAGGGACGAGTTCGACCGAGATGCGAAAGCCTTCGGCGCGTAACGATGTAACGTGGGTGTCAACCACGCGCGATCACTTCGCGGTACATGTCTAACGTGGTCGGAAGAATTTTTGAGGAGTCGTAGAGTGCAGCGACTTGGTCGTGAGCGACGCGGCCGAAATGCGGCCACATCATGCGGTCGCCGAGAGCGCGCTGTAAAGCAGAGAGGCACGCCGTTGTCGAGCGAGGTTCGAAGAGCCAGCCAGTTTCGCCTTCGCGCACGATTTGCGGAGAGCCGCCGGAGTTAGATGCAAGACACGGAAGACCAGCGATTTGCGCTTCAAGTAACGCCAACGAGAAACACTCGGCGTACGTTGGCAACGCGAAGAGGTCGAACGCTCGCAAGTATTTATATGAATCCGCGACGGAGCCAGGAAAATGCATGCGCGGATTCACGCGGGCACGCGCGAAGATTTCTTCGGCCAGCGCGACGGCTTTCGGGTCGTCGCCTGTCGGAGGGCCGATCCACACGAGGTGCAGCGAGGGATCTGCCGACATCAACGTTTCGCACGCGTCGTAGAGTTCGCGGACACCTTTGCCGGCGTCGATGCGGGCGACGGTTCCGACGACAACGGCATCGCCCGGCAAACCCAGCGCCATTCGCGCGTCTTCGCGCGATAAGAATCCGGCTTCGAGTGAGGCGATGTCGCGACCGTACCGAATCACGCGAATCTTCGATGGCGCGATCGGAATAAACTTTTCGAGCGTTGCGCGCGCAGGCTCCGATGAGCACCACATCTCGTCGACGAGCTTGTACAACACCCAGTGCAGCGGATCTTTCTTCGAGTGCGAAATCCAGATGTGCGTTTGCAAGATGACTCGCGGCCGCGACGACCATGTCCGCGTGAGAGCAAGCGGCGTCATCATGAAGTCGAGATCTTGCGTTGAGTGAATGTGGACGATGTCGCAATGACGCAGCAGTGGAAGAACGACGCGCCAGCCGTCGGCGATGGGGGCTGCGGTCGGGAGTACGTCAGGGCCAGTCGGCGACGACGCGCTCGCACCGACGACAACTGTTGCGAGGCCGGCTTCGTGCGCGCGTTTAGCGAGGGGTGACTCCGCCAAAACCACCATCGAAACTTCGGCGCCGAGGGCGCGCTGGGCGAGCGCCATTTGCAGAGCGTAAGATTCGAGGCCAGAGAAGTTGGGGCGCGGGCAGACGTGAAGAATGCGCATCAGTCAGCTTTTGGGCCGAGCTTTGTAAAATTCGAAGACAGATTCGATCACGCGGTCGACGTCGGAAGTCGACAAGCCTGACCACAGAGGTAAACGCAGCAGGCGCTCCGAGTGAGAATCCGTGATCGCCATCGAGCCGTGCACGCGCGCGTACTTCACGCCCGCAGGCGCCGAGTGAAGCGGAACATAGTGGAAGACCGAACCAATTCCGCGCGACTTCAAGTACGCGAGCAAAGCG
>CAJYIL010000237.1 GCA_913774795.1 Pseudobdellovibrionaceae bacterium | reverse complement strand
GATCTCGGTGGGCTTACTCCGGAGTCGAATTAGCGACAGCGGGATGAACGCGAATAAGAAGATGATCATGATCGTAAACATCAGCTGCTGAAAGCTCAACATGAAGACTTGACCCTGAACTCGGCCCGAAATCGACTTCAAAGCGGCGTTTCGTGCCGTGCTCTGTCCCACCTCGTTGCCCATCTTCGAGGCCATGCCGCCTTGAATCTGCTGAAGCTGAATTTGGGTTTGCGAATCGAGCATCGAAACCTTTGACGAAATGTCGATGTAGTTCTGCTGCGAGTTCATCGATAAGAGGGTGCCGACGAGCGCGATCCCGATGCCTCCTCCGATTTGCCGGAAGAGGTTCAGAAGACCTGAGACTTGACCCAGGTTCACGCCTTTAAACTGCGAGAGAATCGAAGAGTTGATCGGGACAAAAAGAAACGCCATCGCGAAACCTCGAATGTAAAGGCTATGCAGCACGTCGTCTTTTCCCGATTGGGTCGTCAACATCGTCAGCGAGAACAGACATACCTCAACGGCTAAAAATCCGATGAAGATCAATAGACGAGGGTCCACCTTCGACATCGCCTTCCCGATCATCGGCATCATGACCACGGTCACCAGGGCGCCCGGAATAAAGAGGATACCGGTCTGGGTTGCGTCGTAATGGAGCGTCGTGCTGATAAAGATCGGGAGAATGAAGACGACCGCGTACAAGAAGAACCCGACCATCGCCATCAAGAGCACACCGTTACTGACGATCGGATCTTTGAATAAACGAATGTTGATGATCGGAGCTTTGACTCGCAACTCCCACCACACAAAAAGCGGAAGACAAATCGTCGCCGCAATCGCACAGAAGATAATCGCATTCGAGGAGAACCAGTCGTCAGCCTCACCGCGCTCCAGCAGATACTGAAGACATCCGATGCCGAGAGCGATGAGCGCCAAGCCAATGCCGTCGATCGGCGCTTTCGCCTGCGCTTTTTCGGCCTCGTTTTTTACGACATCTTTAATCACGAGCGATCCCAAAAACAGTGCGAAAAGGCCCAGCGGTAAGTTGATATTGAAGATCGAACGCCAACCCAGCTGATCGGTCAGGTATCCCCCGAGAACAGGACCCAGAGTTGGCCCGACCATGACGCTCATGCCGAAGAGCGCTCCGGCCATACCCGCTTTTTCCTTCGGAAACTGCTCGTAGATCAAAGCCTGCGATGTCGGAAGAAGAGCTCCTCCGGCCAGGCCCTGAAGAATCCGGAAGACGATGAGGGTCGAAAGATTAGGTGCAAGACCACACGCGATCGAAGTCCCGGTAAAGAGCGCGATGCACGTCAGATAATAACGACGACGGCCGAAGCGCTCACCGAGCCAAGCACTCACGGGAAGAACGATTGCGTTGGCGATCGCGTAGCCGGTGACGACCATCGAAATATCTTCGAGGGTGGCGCCGAGGTTTCCCATCATGCTGGGGATCGCGACGTTGACGATGGAGGAATCGACGATTTCGAGCAAGCTCGCTAGGAGCGCTACGAAAACGATTAGGCGTTGTTCGCGATTCACGGTTGAGCCTCTTAGTGTTTATGAACCTTTACGACGGCCGAGAGACCCGCACGCAAACGCTCGATGTCGTCTGGCGAGACTTCAACGAGCTTAATGCGAACCGGGACACGTTGAACGACCTTCGTGAAGTTACCAGTCGCATTGTCAGGAGGAAGAAGCGCGAATGTCGCACCCGTTGCGGCCGAAAGAGATTCAACTTCACCTTTGAAATGCTTTGAACCGATCGCATCGACTTCGATATCGACTTTAGCGCCGACTTTGATGTCATCGAGATCGGTCTCCTTAAAATTGGCGATGATCCAGCGATCGGTCGAACTG
>CAJYIL010000236.1 GCA_913774795.1 Pseudobdellovibrionaceae bacterium | reverse complement strand
GATCCACATGAACTGGCTTCGCGGCTTTTCGATCGTCGCTGCATTTTTCCGGGAAGCCGCTCAGCAGGGTCTTCGCCTTCGTATCAGCTTCGACCGGACGTTGCATCTTCTGGCCACACACGCTGACGTAAACACCGAGAGGGTCATATCGATAAATCTCTCCCCCGCTCATCAAACGCGCGCGAAGATTTTTTACCTTCGGATCATTTATAAAAGAGGGAGTATCGTCTCTCGAAGTGAACACATAAACGTCGCCGTTCCAGCGGAACGGGAACACGCTTTTCGTGCCGAAAGCGCAACCGTTATAAGGGCAGAGGAAGTTGAGCGTCGTCGCCTTCGCACTTTTATCCGAAGGTCTGAAGATGAAGTCAGGAGAATAGCAGCTTCCGCCGCCTTCCGATGGCCGTGTCGTGAGGATGCCCTTATCATTATCGAGAGAGACGGTCGAATCGGTCTTCCAATCTTCTAGGGCGCGATTGAGCTTGTCTTCTGTTTGCGCCGTCTCGAATGCGCGGCAGACGTCGTGATCGATTGTGCGCAAGTTCGCAAGTCGCTCTCTTAAGCCCGCACGGATCTGCGACTTTGAAACCTTCAAATTATCGTCATTCCAAGTCCAGACCTCATCCGGCATGAGAGGTTGCGCATCTCGGAGTGGAGTTTGTAGTTGATCGATTTGAGTTTTGAGTGCCGCTAGTTCGGAATCTGATTCGACCAGCTTTAGGATATTTGGAGGTAGCTTGATCCCGTACTCGCCATCCTCAATTTGACGAAGCAGCACCATTCGGTCGGAGTAAAGTCGTCGAAGTTTCTCGACATCCTTGCCCAATCCGTTACGAATCAAAATCCACGCGCGCTGATCTTCACGCAGCGATTTAACCTCGGGAGACCGCAGACGCTTCGATGCGCGTTCGTAAATCTCGTTTAAGAGTTCGTCATGACTTTTGAGCTCGTCGTTCGAACAGATCAACTTCTCCGTCGGGACGACAGCTTTAGAGCAATCCAAACCGTGAGCCGAGCTCACGGAAAGAATCGAAGCGAGAAGAAGAGAGCCTGTCATCAGAACTGGTTCATGACCGAGTTCTGAACCATTCTGAAGAATGGCGACGACAAGATGCCGAGGATGACGATCAAGAGACCCGTGACGATTACGGTTCCGCGGGTCATGAGGCCGATCTGGAGTGTTTCGGCTTCGCCTTCGCTCATGTACATCACGACGATCGGACGCAAGTAGTAGTACACGCTGACGACCGAGTTGATCATGCCCCAGAACGCGAGCCAGTACATGTCTTGCTCGATCGCGGATGAGAACACGAAGAACTTACCGAAGAAGCCAAGAGTCGGCGGAATGCCCGCAAGCGAAAGCATGAGCACGGTCATACTCATCGCAAGCCATGGATACTTACGGCCCACGCCGCGAAGATCGTTGATCTCAAGCGATGTGTTTTCGCTGCGCTCGAAGACCGCGACGAGCGCGAATGTTCCGAGGGTCATGAGCGAGTACGAGAACAAGTAGAACAATAAAGACGTCGCCGCCGCGTTGTAGTTGGTTCCGAAACCCGCCGTGATGAGACCAACAAGCGCGTAACCTGAGTGGGCAACCGACGAGTACGCGAGCATGCGTTTGAAGTTGTTCTGCAAGATGGCCGCGACGTTACCGACCGTCATCGTGAGAACTGCCAGCCACGTCATGACCGTCAACAGATGCGGAGCTGCTACAAACGCTTCCGATGTAAAGAAGCGCAAGAACGCAACGAACGAAGCTGCCTTCACCGCTGTCGACATGAACGCCGTTACCGGAGTCGATGCGCCTTGGTAAACGTCAGGTGTCCAGGTGTGGAAAGGGAAGATCGAAACCTTGAACGCAAAACCTGTGATGAGTAAAATCGCGCCGACGAGGAAAACACGGTTCGTCGAGATGAGCTTTACACCTTGAGTGGCGACGTCTGGCAGGTAAGTCGAACCGACGGTTCCGTACACAAGCGCGATTCCGTAAAGGAAGATCGCCGATGCGAACGAGCCAAGAACGAAGTACTTAAACGCGGCCTCTTTCGAGAGAACCTGTTCGCGAGACATCGCAACGAGGATGTACAAGCAAAGCGACATCGTCTCGATGCCGATAAACGTGACGATCAAGTCGTTCGACATGATGAGCACGAGCATTCCGCACGCCGATGAGACCATCAAAAAGCAAAACTCCGTGAACTGACGTCCGCGCGTCGCCACGTGATCGTAAGCGAGCATGATGCCCACGGCTGTCACGATGTAAACGAGGTACGACATCCACACCGATGTTCCGTCGAGCACGATCGCGTTCGAAAACGCGAAGGTCTTTTGGTAGCTGTGTCCGAAGAGTGCTCCCGTGCAACCTGCGGCTGCGAGAATCGCGAGAAAGTTCCAGACCAGTACCGAGATCGGGTTTGGTTCTCTTCCGCCCAAGAACGGCTTAATCAAAAGCGGAATCAACGAGACGAAGAAGAGAACACAGAGAGGAACGACCGTGATGAATTCGCGGAGGGTGATGAGTTCTGTAGGATTCATTGCGCTTCTCCGCGTACGGCGACGTTTTCAAGTTTCGGTTGAGCAGGCGACACCGCGAGACGGTAGTTATCGCGGTTTTTGACGAAGTGATCGAGAGACGCCTTCGAGTAATCGAGGAAGAAGTTCGGGTTGAGGCCCATCCAGAAGATGAGAACCACGAGCGGCGCCATCACCGTGAGTTCACGAGCATTGAGATCGTGAAGTGGATGATGTTCATCGCGAACAAGCTCGCCCGCCGGACCGAAGAACACGCGCTTCACCATCCAGAGCATGTAGACCGCACCCAGAACAACACCTGTGACCGCAGCGATTGCGAACGGACGAGACGCTTCGAATGTTCCGAGGAGGATCATGAATTCTCCGATGAATCCGTTGGTCATCGGCACTGCGATCGATGACATCGTCACGATAATAAAGATGATCGTGTAGATCGGGAGTGCTTTTGCGAGACCGCCGTACTTTGCGATCTCACGGTTGTGCGTGCGCTCGTAGATCATACCGATCAACAAGAAGAGAGCGCCTGTCGAAATCCCGTGGTTCAACATTTGGTACAGAGATCCGCTCACGCCGTACATGTTCAAAGAGAACAAACCGATCATCACGTAACCCATGTGGGAGACGGATGAATACGCGATCAACTTCTTGATATCGGGCTGAACCATCGCGACGAGTGCGCCGTAGATGATGCCGACGACACCCAAGAACAAGAAGAGCCACGCGTAGTACTGCGAAGCTTCGGCGAACATCGGAAGAACGAAGCGCAAGAAACCGTACGAACCCATCTTCAGCATGACACCGGCAAGGATCACCGAGCCCGGCGTCGGAGCTTCAACGTGGGCATCTGGGAGCCATGTGTGAACCGGGAACATCGGAACTTTGATCGCAAATGCCAACGAGAACGCAAAGAACAGAAGCGTTTGCGGATTCAGGAACTCACCCGCAACGAACGGAATCTTCAGGCGGTAGAAGTCGAGAAGCGAAGCCGACATCTGACCGAAGGTGTCGCGGCACGCGAACATTAAGTAGATGATCGCGAGAAGCATCATCAACGAGCCCGCCATCGTGTAGATGAAGAACTTGACGGTTGCGTAAATGCGGCGCTGACCGCCCCAGATACCGACCATGAAGTACATCGGAACAAGCGAGAGCTCGAAGAACACGTAGAAGAGAACTGCGTCCATCGCAAGGAATGAGCCGATCATCGACGTCTGCAAAACGAAGAGAGCGGCGTGGAATCCTTTGATGCGGTTGTCGATCGCCGTCCACGAACCCAACACGACGATCGGCGTGAGGAACGTTGTTAGGATCACGAGCCAGAGCGAGAGGCCGTCGATCCCGAGGAAATAGCTGATGCCCATCTCCGGAACCCAAGGGATCTGCTCGACGAGTTGAATCGCCGGCGAGGCTTTATCGAAGCTCGTTAAGAGCAACAAGCTCACTGCGAATTCAACGACGGCCAAGAGAAGCGCGACCGGACGAATGACTTTCTCCGGGAGCACCAACATGACGAGAGCGAAAGCGAGCGGAAGAAGAGTGATGACGGATAACAACATCGCTTACCTCAAGATCAAGAACATGGTTACGGCCAAGCCTACCGCGATGTACATCGCGTATTGCTGCAAGTTGCCGGTTTGGAATGATTTGGCTGTCGAACCGACGCCGCGAACAACATCGCCGAGAACGTACGTCGTACGGTCGATGAAGTTTACGTCGACGTACGCCCACAAGCCCTTCGAGGCATCGATCAACGGATTAATGATGCGCGCGAAGTAGAACTCGTCGACGAAGTACTTGTTGTAGATCAAGCGGTATGTGCCGTGGAACTTCTGCGCGAGACGACCCGGAAGCGACGGGTTCGAAACGTAGAACGTGTAAGCGAGGCAGGCCATGATGACCGCAAACGAGAGCGAAACGCCCATCGCCGCCCATTCAAGTGCGTGCGAGTGAACCGCGTGGCCGAGAGCTTCAGGGACCGGCGCGATCACGTGGTGGAACCAACGCTCAAGCCAGTTGTCTTCTCCGCCCAACATCACTTTCGGAATGCCGATCCAGCCACCGACGGTCGAGAGAACCGCGAGAACCGCAAGCGGGATCCACATGACCGGAGGCGCTTCGTGCGGATGAGTCTCTTTCGGGACGCGCGATTTTCCCCAGAACGTGAGGCACATCAAACGAGTCATGTAGAAAGATGTGATCCCCGCAGTCAAAACGCCGACGACCCAGAGAGCTTTGTGCCCGAGAGGTGATGAAGCTGTTTGCCAGAGGATTTCATCTTTCGAGAAGAAGCCCGCAAATGGCGGAATCCCGATGATCGCGAGCCATCCGATGAAGAACGTTGCGTGCGTGATCGGGAGATACTTGCGAAGTCCACCCATCTTGCGAACGTCTTGTTCTTCGTGCATCGCGTGGATGACCGAGCCTGAGCCCAAGAACATCAAGGCTTTGAAAAACGCATGAGTCATGACGTGGAACAGGCCTGCTCCAAACGCTCCCACTCCGCACGCCAAGAACATGTAGCCGAGCTGAGACACGGTCGAGTAAGCGAGGATCTTTTTGATATCCCACTGCGTGAGACCGATCGTGGCCGCGAAGAATGCCGTTGCTGCACCGACCACCGCCACGACGTGAAGCGCGTTTGGCGCCATCAAGAAGAGAGGGTTTAAGCGAACGATCATGTAAACGCCAGCGGTGACCATCGTTGCCGCGTGGATAAGTGCGGAAACTGGAGTCGGACCGGCCATCGCATCTGGGAGCCAAACGTAGAGAGGAATTTGCGCTGACTTACCCGTTGCTCCGACGAAGAGGAACAAACACGCCACCGTCATGGGGCCTGTCCAGCCCATCTCGATACCACCCGCCGGTAAACGAGCGATGATCTCCGAGAAGTTCACGGTGCCGAACAAGAAGAAGAGCGTGAAGATGCCGAGCAAGAAGCCCGCGTCACCGATCCGGTTCGTGATGAAGGCTTTCATTCCGGCAGCGGCTTTTTCAGAGTCCGTGAACCAGAAGCCGATCAGCAAGTAAGAGCAGAGACCGACGCCTTCCCAGCCAACGAACATCAAGAGCAAGTTCTCGCCCAAGATGAGGAGCAACATGTTGAACAAGAAGAAGTTGAGGTACGCGAAGTACTTAGAAGGACGCTCATCGTGCGACATGTACCCGATCGAGAACATGTGGATGAGAGTGCCGACGCCCGTCACGACGAGGACCATGATCGCCGAGATGTGATCGATGACGAAGCCCGCTTGAACCTGTAGGCCACCGACGTTCATCCATTCGAAGAAGCGTGTGCCCACTGATGGAACCGCGTTGGCTCCGAAGAGCTGCGATACCAAAAGGAGCGAGCACACGAAGGAGACGAAGACCGCAAACGTTGCAACCACACCGGCGAGGGTCGCGTTGTGCGATTTCCAGCGGATGCCGTTAAACATGAAGCCGACAAACGGCGCGAGAAGAAGGATTGCGAATAAAATCTGGTTGCTCATCATTAACCCTTCAGGTGCTCGAAGAATCGGATGTTAACTTCTTTGAACTTCTTGAAGACCGTCACCGCAAGCGCGAGACCCACGGCCGCTTCGGCTGCCGCGATGGTCATGACGAAGAAGACCATCACTTGGCCGTTTGTGCTCTCGGCGTAGCGTGAGAATGCGATGAACGAGATGTTTACGGCGTTCAGCATAAGCTCAATACACATCAAGATGACGATGACGTTTCGGCGCATGAGAACGCCGAGCATTCCGAAGATGAAAAGAAGCGAAGAGAGATAGAGGTAGTGGTCGAGACCGACCTTCCAGGCTTCAGGATTAATCGGCATGGTGCGTGCCTCCAGTAATGCGAGAGAGAGTGACGGCGCCAACCGCGATCACCAACAACAAGATCCCGATCACTTCGAACGAGAAGATGTAAGTCGTGAAAAGTGAGGTCGCCAAATCCTTGGTTGCTTTGATCGACGACGTTGCGGCCGCCGGCAAAGGTTTGAATGTCGGCTCTGTTGCGTAAGTCGCCCAGATGTAAGTGCCGAGCATGCCGAGAAGAACGCCCGAAGCTGCGAGCTTCACGCCGTTCCCGATGACGCCTTTCGAGAACGTCTTCATCTCGTGTTTCAAGTCGAAGAGCATGAGAACCATGACGAAGAGAACCGTCACGGCACCCGCGTAAACGATCAATTGAACGCCGGCGATGAACCACGCATCGAGAGTTCCGAAGATACCCGCAACCGAGATCATCGTGATGACCAGGCAAAGTGCGGAGTAAATCGGGTTACGGAAAAGCACCACGCCGAGTCCGAAGACCAGCGAAACGAGACCGAGGAAGTAAAACAAGAAGTCAGCTGATGAAAGCATCTAAGACCTCAAACCGGTCTGTGGCTGAACGCGAGCCACACAGCCGTCAAAACGGTGTTGAACAAAGCCCAAGGAAGCATCGTCTTCCAACCGAGATCCATCAGTTGGTCGTATCTGAAGCGCGGAAGCGTCCAGCGAACCCAGATGTAAATCAAGAGGAACAAGAATACTTTCAAGAGGAAGACGAGGAAGAAAATGAGTGACGTCAGGAACGCCGCCCAGTTCGGGTGAGTCGCGAGACCGCCCGACGAAACCCAGTTCGCAACCGATTCGTTGGCGACATATGGAATCGTGTAACCACCGAAGTAGAATGTCGCCATCAAAGCCGACGCGACCATCATGTGACCGTATTCGCCAATGTAGAACATCAGAAGCGCGAATCCACCGTACTCCGTGTGGAAGCCCGCAACGAGTTCGCCTTCGGCTTCAGGTAAGTCGAACGGGAGACGGTTTGTTTCCGCGAACGAAGCACAGAAGAAGATCAAAGCGCCGAGCGGGTTAAAGAAAATACCCCAGTTCGGAAGCCAGGCGATCGAGTGAACTTTACCGAAGAAGTTAAACGTCAGCGGCATGCCGGTTTGCTGCGCGATGATGTCGTAGAACGAGAAGGTGTTGAACACCATCAAGATACCGACGAGCGAGAGACCGAGCGCGAGCTCGTAAGAGACCATCTGCGCCGATGCTCTCAAGGCACCGAGGAGCGAGTACTTGTTCGACGATCCCCATCCAGCCATCAGAAGCGAGTAAGCACCGAGCGAAGAAACGCCCAGGACGATCACGATGCCGACACCGAAGTCGTAACCCTGCATAATGAAGTCGTAAGGACCCCATTCACGACCGAGCCACGTGAATTGCTCGAGGTGAAACGGAGCGCCGAGCGGAATCGCCGCAAGCGCCAAAGCGCCCGGGATCAACGCCATAATCGGAGCGCCGTAATACATCACGGCCATCCCTTTTTCTGGGAAGAATGGCTCTTTGAACAAGAACTTCACCGCATCGGCGAGGAGCTGAATCAATCCCAGTGGACCCACACGGTTTGGACCAAATCGGTTTTGCATGAATGCCGATACACGGCGCTCAAGCCACACGAGGATCGGTACGAGTTGAACCATGACGAGGAAGATGAGGAGCATCTTCACGCAATTGACTACGATCTCGAAAACGTCTTTTCCCATCTCAGCGATTCCAATCGAGTGCTTTGGATTTTACTTCCCAGATCAAGCCGACGACGAAGAGGAAGATGAAAATTCCCATCGCGCCGAGGATGTACATGCCTTGACCACTCTTCACGAAATCCATGAACGAAAGCGCCCATGGGTACATGAAGATGATTTCGATATCGAAAATGATGAAGAGGATCGCGGTCAGGTAGAACTTGACCGAGACGCGAGACTCGGCCGTCTCAGTTCCCGCGACGCCCGATTCGTACGGCATGTTCTTCGCCGGATTCGGTTTTGGGCGGGGTCCCAAACTGGAAGACAAGATAATCAGGAACGCGCCGAAACCGGCGAGAATCCCGACGAAAATCAGAAATGCGAGAAGTGCAGACACGAAGCCTCCGGAGTTGAACACATAATGATATTTCCCCATGCGAAGGACAACCGAACTTCATTGCTGCTGCGGCGCACGAGTGCGATGATGTGGGTCCATGATTTCGGCTGAAACTCTTCCGTTAAGAATCGAAAAAGCTCTCGACCGCGCAATCGAGATCGACAAATCCGGCGGAGAAAAACCGATCGAGATCGTCGGTACCGATTCAACGCTTTCACTTGCCCTTCTTCTCACCCAATCGCAGTCGTTTGAGCTTCAAAAGCGGGCATCGCTCGTCGTTGTTCCGTCGGCAAAAGAGGCAGAAGAGCTCGAAAGACACCTCTGCTTTTTCGGAATGACCGAAAACACATTCATTCTTCCGGCCTTCGATGTGTCCGCATATTCTGGACTTTATCCGAACTCGCGGCTCGTGAGTGCCCGTGTTCGCTGGGCATCGGAGGCCCGTGCCGCAAAAGCGGGCAACGTCTTTATTGCGACGCCCGAAGCTTTGTTACAACGAACGATTCCGCCACGCGTTTTGAAGGCTCATTCTTATGTTTTCCGGCGGAATGAAGATTTGCCGGCCGACTTGGCGCGAGCGTTGGGCCGACTCGGTTATCAATCTGTTCCGGTTGTCGAGGACGAAGGCACCTTCGCGGTTCGCGGAGGCATCGTCGATATTTTCTCGCCTGCGCATTCACGCCCCGTGCGGGTCGAGCTCTTTGGTGATTCGATCGAGTCGATCCGCTTCTTTGATCCCGAGACCCAGCGCTCGGAAGGCGTGACCGAATCTTTCAACGTCATTCCTCCGCGCGAGATTTTGTACGACGAAGAGAACCGTCAGCGCGCGGTTTCGCGATTCCGCGCCAACGTCGAAGGTCGGCCGGTCGATGCGATCGACCGCGATTCGATGCAGTCATCTCTCGCTCAAGGCCAAAACTTTCCGGGCCTCGATTTCTTGATCGGCGATTTCTACGAAGAGTGGGCGTTTCCGGTCGAGCATTTCACATCCGACGTGAACCTTTGGTATCTCAACCCAATCGAGATCGCGCGTTCGAGCGATCAGTTTGTCGAGGGACTGCGCAAAGAATTCTCGTCATCAGCCGATCAAGTGATTCGACCTGCGGTCGAAGATCTATACCGACCGTTCGATCAAATGCCGCTGAACCGAGTCGCGCGCACGATCGAGATGTCAAAGATCGAATTCCAGTATTCGCCGGTCGAGACCGATGTGTCGGCGGCCTTGGCTTTTCCGGTTCTTGAGCTCAAGTTCGCCGCGCCTTCGTCAGCGAATCCGATGGATGCCCTCGACTCCATGCTCGAAAAAGTTCGTGCGTGGAAAGCAGCGGGTGCAGCTGTCTTCGTTTCGGCGGGAACGCAGGCGCAGACACAGCGCTTGCACGCGTTGTTTGAACGCGGAGAACTTCGCGGCGTTTCGGTCGGCGAAGATCGTTATGACTTGGCGGAGTGGGTTGAAGCTCAAGCGACTGATGCGTCGCTTGTTCATTTGATTCCACGAACAGTTTCAGAGTCACTTCGTTTCAACGATGAAGGTCTCGTGTTCTTGCGCGATGAAGATTTCTTCGGAAAGAAGACGCGCAAACAGGCTTACAAGAAATCCGGAACAATCGTTGAGCGCACCCATACCTTGTCGTTCGGCGATTTGAATCCGGGCGATGCTGTCGTTCACGTTCAGCACGGAATCGGGATTTACGAAGGCCTCAAGGTCATGCAGATCAACGGCGTCGACGCAGAGTTCATCACTCTCGCCTACAAAGACGCCGATAAACTTTATCTGCCGATTTACCGAATCAATCAGATCCAGAAGTACTCTGGTCCTGCCGGCACAAAGCTGATCGACAAGCTTGGCGGAACACAGTGGACGAAGGTGAAATCACGCGTTCGCAATGCTCTCCGGGAGATCGCGCAAGATCTTTTGGCTTTGTACGCGAAGCGCTCGCAGATTCACCGCCCTCCGTTTCCATCGAATGACGAGGAGTTCGCGCAGTTCGAAGGTGCTTTCCCGTACGATGAAACGGATGATCAGTTGAAGTCGGTGAACGACATCGTTAACGACATGACGTCTGATAAGCCGATGGATCGCCTTGTTTGCGGTGACGTCGGTTTCGGCAAAACAGAAGTCGCGATGCGCGCCGCCTTCAAAGCCATCGAGGGCCGCAAACAAGTTGCCGTACTTGCGCCGACGACGGTGCTTTCGTTTCAACACTTGGAGACATTCCAGAAACGCTTCAAGGGCTGGCCTGTTACGATTCGCGCGTTGAACCGATTTGTTCCGCCTGCCGAAGCTAAGAAGACGGTTCAAGAGTTGGCTTTAGGCCAAGTCGACATCTTGATCGGCACGCACCGTGTGCTTTCAAAAGACGTTCGATTCAAAGATCTTGGGCTCTTCATTATCGATGAGGAGCAACGCTTTGGCGTGACTCACAAAGAGAAGATTAAACAGGTGAAGACAAACGTCGACACGCTCACGTTATCGGCCACACCGATTCCGCGAACGCTGAACATGTCGCTTGTTGGAATGCGTGATCTCTCGATCATCAATACTCCTCCGGTCGATCGTCTTCCGACACGCACGTTCGTGACGAAATTTGATCCGGAAACGATCGGGAAAGCCATCCGCTCCGAGATTCAGCGCGGCGGCCAAGTGTTCTTTCTGCACAACCGTGTTCAGAGCATTCAAGGGGTCGTCGACGAGCTCAGACAGATCGTTCCCGAAGCGCGCATTCGTTTCGGGCACGGGCAAATGGACGAACATGAACTTGAGAAAGTCATGGTCGCGTTCTTCGATCACCAGATCGACGTTCTCGTCTGCACGACGATCATTGAAGCCGGTATCGACAACCCTCGTGCGAACACGATGTTTATCGATAACGCGCACCAATTCGGTCTCTCGCAGCTCTATCAACTTCGTGGTCGTGTGGGACGAGCGAAAGATCGTGCGTATTGCTATTTGCTGATTCCGGCGAACAAGCGAATTGAATCCGATGCGCAAGAGCGTTTGA
The DNA here is from genome assembly GCA_913774795.1 of Pseudobdellovibrionaceae bacterium. Taxonomy (GTDB): domain Bacteria; phylum Bdellovibrionota; class Bdellovibrionia; order Bdellovibrionales; family JAMPXM01; genus CAJYOV01. Next base: position 3,592 of record CAJYIL010000236.1, on the reverse strand, counting down.
AGATCATTCAAGAGAACACTGAGCTTGGTTCAGGGATCCGGATCGCTCACCACGATCTTGAGCTCCGCGGTGCGGGAAACATTTTGGGCGACGATCAATCGGGCGAAGTCGATGCGGTCGGATACGAGATGTATCTAGAGCTTCTCGAAGAGGCGATCAAAGAAGTGAAGGGCGAAGAGATCGTCGAGCAAATCGAGCCTGACATCAACGTTCGCATTCCGGCGCTGATTCCGGATAACTACATCCCGGATATCCGCATTCGCCTGTCTTACTACAAAGCTCTGGCTCGTATCTCGTCGCCAGACGATATCGAACGTATCGAGGATGAACTCACCGATCAGTTCGGCAAACTTCCCGATCAAGTTTTAAATTTGATGGGCCTGATGCTTATTCGATCGCTTTGTAAAAAGCTCGGCATTCGCGATCTCTCGAGCGGACCAAAAAACATAGCGCTCGCTTTTACCGATCGTACACCTCTTCCACCTCAGCGCGTGGTGCAACTCGCGCAACAAGATTCGAAAAAGTATTCGCTCACACCGGATATGCGTTTGAACATCCGCATGATTGCGATGACATGGCCGAATATTTACGACGAGCTTTTGCTTCTTGAAAAACTCTGCGATCCGGCCGCACTCGCTCCTCCGCCACCGCCTCCATCCGCCAAGCCGGCCGCTGCAAAAGCGCCGCTTCGTCCGGGCGGGCGCTTTGAGCGCAAGAACCGCGGATAGCTGGAGGTAGCTGCTTTGCGTTTGCAAAGGCCCTTACTTTTCGCGGCCGCTTTTGCGGCCTAGACGTTAGCACCGGCAACCGCGCAGAAGATATGATCTCGCGGCGGTCCTCGACTCGACGATCGTGATGTCCTCGACCTCGCGGCCCGCGCTCTCGCCCGCGCGACTGTTATTCTAAAGTGAGTATGCAATCTCTCCGTGAAACACTCTCGCGAACGCTGTTCGTTCTCGCGATGCTCGCACTTGCGTGCCTCGTGACGGCTTATTCTCCGCGTGCGCGATCAGCTCAAGTCGATGAAGCTTCGATGGCGCCCGCGCTTTCGCTCTTGTCGCCTTCCACGGCTGAAGCGAAGAAGAAAAAGCCTTCTGCGAAGAAGCCGGTTGCGAAAAAATCAGAACCGAAGCGCAATATTGCCGCGATCGGAAAAGCGACCGCGAAGATCACCTCGCCGAATCTTTCGGATGAAGACGAAGCGATGATCAAGGCGATGCCCCTTCGCGATAAAGTCGGCCAGATGTTGTTTCTCGGTTTTACCGGAACAACCATCAACGAGACTCTGAAGCCGATCATCACGCAGCTCAAACCTGGCGGCCTGGTGATGTTCGGCCGCAACATCAAATCCGCTCCGCAAGTTTCTGATCTCAACCGCGCGATTCAAGATGCATCGAACGCGGCCGTCGGTCTTCCGATGCTCGTCGGTGTTGATCAAGAGGGTGGAAATGTCATTCGCATCAAGACGACCTATCCTCTTCCGGCCGCACTCGCCTTCGGCCGCTCGGGTGATCGCGCGCTTGTCGAGCGCGCGGGCGTCGCCACCGGAAAACTCTTACGCACGCTCGGATTCAACATGGATCTCGCACCCGTCCTCGATGTCGGTGATCCGAATGCTCCGCGCTTCATCGGCACGCGCTCGTACGGGAGCGATCCTCAGCTTGTCTCATCGCTCGGCTCCGCGTTTAGCGAAGGTCTGCAGCAAGAACATATTCTTCCGACAACGAAGCACTTCCCAGGGCACGGCGGAGTCAACGGCGATTCGCATACAACGTTGCCTGAGCGCAAAGCGACCCTCGCGCAGATGGAGAAGCACGATCTCATTCCGTTCGAACAGCTCCAGAAGTCAGTCGATAAACCGTGGGCCGTGATGCTCGCACACGTCGCCTATCCAGATCTCGATCCATCAGGCGCTCCGGCTTCATTCTCGAAAACGATCGTGACCGACATTCTCCGCACCCGTATTGGATTCAAAGGTGTTGTCATCACCGACGATATTCAAATGGCCGGAGCAGGTTTGATCGACGACGTTCGCGAGCGAGCTGTGCGCGCAATCGAAGCCGGCGTCGACATGATCATGATCACTTGGAATCGCAAAACCCAAGCCGGCGTTCTCGCAGCGATCGAGAAAGCCGTTCGCGAGGGTCGCTTAAGCGAAGACCGCATTAACGAAAGCATTCGCCGCATTGTCGCGGCAAAACGCGAGTACGCACCGATTGAGAAGAAAGCCTCGGCCGAGCAACTGCGCCTCGCGGTGAAGTCGCCTGAGTTCCAGAGTCTCGCAGACGAAGCGATTCAATCGCTCTTCAAGAAAGCGCCGACGAAGGCGGAGAAAGCTTATGTCGAATACGCAGGTGATCGCCCGCTGATTTTGTTTTCGGCGAACGCGAACTTCGCTTCAACATTCCGTTCGGCTTTAACGGATCGCAAGGTGCGGAGCTACACGCTGTCGTCTCGTCAGTCGTTCGATATCGACAAGGTGATGCGCTCAAATCCTGAGGCGGCGGGCGTTTTCTACGTGAGCGGCAATCAGATTGCCAAGATCGCCGCGAAGATCTCAGACGACGTCGCCTCTCGCATTTTGGTCGTGACAGTCGAACCTCCGGGCATCTTGCCGAACGCCGACAATTTCAAATTCATCTCCGATGTTTATTATCGCCATCCGCAACTCGGTCAGTTGATCGCTCAGCGCTACTTCGGTGGAAATGTCGCGCGTGCTTCAAGCGACGAGCGTCCCGCACAAACACTCGCGGGCGGCCCTGCGGCTGACGACGCCGATCGCTCGGTCGCGAGCATTTCTCCTGCGAAGAAGAAAAAGCGCCGATGATCGCGCTATTGCTATCAGTTGGCGTTGCGCTTGCGCAGACCACGTCACTTAGCGCGGCTGATAAGGCCCGGCTCGAGTCGCTCATAACGGCAGCCGCCTCTCTTGAGGGGGAGCGCGCCGAAATCGAGAAAAAGGCGACGGATAAAATCGCGAACGGTGACTGGCGAGGTGGCCAAGTTCGGGCTTCGGCGTATCTCTTAAGAAGTGAACGACGAGCCGAGAATGAGGCGCGCGCACGACAGGAGCTTCTTCTCGATCTCAAATCACGTTTGTCTTCGCTTGATACAAAGTCCGCCGCTCAGCAGTTTCAAGCTCTCACAGGTAATTGCCAGCTCGGTGAATGCATTTCGATCTTGGGTCGTCAAAACGTCGCACTCGCTCAAGCTCTCGTTGATGTGAACCAACACGTTGTGATCGAGTCGGCGAAAAAATTCCGTCTCCAGCGCAAAGATCTCCTCGCGAAAGAAGGCTCTCTTTCGGCCGCGGTCGACTTGCAGTCGCGCATTTGGGCTTGCCAAAGATCGGTGGCCGCGTGGTCGGGTCAGTCGCGAATGAAGACTGATCAGATGGGTGCTTGCTTCGCCGCACAAGCGCGAGAAGCCGCGAAGAAATTTGGTGTTCCGCTTGAAATCAAATTGTCGAAAGCAAAACGCGATCTTCCCTACGATCGCAACCTGACGATCGTGGATGAGCAGGCGGACGCCATGGTCGCATTCATCCTCCGTCATCAAGACTACTCGGTGACCCCTTACGAACTCTTTGAGA
>CAJYIL010000235.1 GCA_913774795.1 Pseudobdellovibrionaceae bacterium | reverse complement strand
GTTCGAGCCGAGAGTTTCAAGATCGCTGCTCACGCCGGCAAATGCGGGCGCCGCCATCGAGATCGCGAGAACTGCGAAGAGACCTTTCAAAATAGTGTGTTTCATGACTTCGTCTCCTTTTTCGATCCTGACTTCGGTGCGGGCTTCGTTGGTTTCGCTGGGGTCTTCGCGGCCGACGGCTTAGCAGCTGGCTTGGCTGCTGGTTTCGCCGCTGACTTTGTCGTCGTCGCTTTTGGTGTTTCGGACTTCGGGGCCTCCGTTGCTGGGGCTTGGGCCGCTGGGGCCGCCGGCGCTGCACTGATCGCAGGAGCTGCCGCTGCAGGTGTTGTAGGCGCTGGTGCAGCCTGATCCGCTTTCGGCGCTTCCGTAGCAGCTGTCGCTCCAGGAGCCGCCGCCGGAGCTTTCTCCGCCTTCACCACGATTGGCTCTTGCGACGGCTTCGGCACAACACGCGCGACCGCTGGCTGCGGCGCAACCGCCGGAGCCGCTCGCACGATCTTCACGTCGATGATCTCGTCAGCCGACATCAAGAGTGACGGCGACTTAAACGCGACGAGAATACGCGCCGTGACTTCCTGCTTGCCCGCAGGAATTTTCAACTGCTTCGTGTCGAGTGATCCCGAGAACTTGAAGCGACCGCCGCCCAAAGCCTGCGGTTTGTTCGAAACCGAAAGGCCCGGACGAGCCGAGATGATCGCCACTTCGCCCGACGATGTGTCGTCACCGAAGGGCGCGTAGCCCGTTGGCGCACCCGCACCGACCGAACCGACGTCGCTCACGACGATCGAAATCGGCAAGTCGTCACCTTCGTTCACCGAGAGGGCGGCCGCTTGAGGCTCGACCATTGGATACTGGTCGGTCGCGTACAATGACAGCGACGGGTTCCATTCTGTTCTCAACGAGTTGAACAAACGTGTTTGCGCTTGATCGCCCTTCGGATTCGTCGCGATCAGCTTGATCGGCGCCGGTTCACCCTTTTGGCCGCCCGAAGTCGAGCCATAAGGCAACGTGCCCTTCAAAACGTAGTGAGTCGGATCGACTTGAACGAGCGCGATGCCTTTTGGCAACTCCGCTGCGACAACGTCAAATGTGATCTTGTTTAACATCGACGTCACCGTGATCGGATAAGACGCTTCTTTACCTTCGATGAAGTTCATCGTGCTCGGAATTTCAACCGTCAAGAGGCTGCCCGGAAGAACACCTTGCGAGTGAGGCTTCGTGTTGTGCGGTTGAACCGAGTCTTTCAACTCAGGATAATCGGCTGTCGGATCTGTTTGAGTCCCGCATCCCGCCATGAGAGCGGTCATCGCCAACATTGCTACAAAGAATTTTGGATTCATGACTTCAGTTTCCTTTTCCAGCTGACTTCTGAGAGTTTTCGAGACGCGCAGTTTCTATTTTCAAACGGTCTTTAAAGTTTTTGCGAACGCCTACGAGAGCGCCCATCTCTTTGTCGCCTTCGACTTCGGCGATCGACTCACCCGCCGAGAGATACTTGCCGTCGACGGCTGATCCGCTAAAGCGAATGTCTTTCGAAAGCTTCGAAGACTTCGCAGCTGCACGAGGCGAAGCAGCCGGCGCTTTGCGGGGCGCCGCCTGGGCCACGAGAGCGGCCAACAACAGACTGAAGATCAATGCGGTTTTCATTGCTTCGACTCCTCTTTTGAACCCTTTAATGTCGAGAGACGTGCATCGAGGTAAGCGACCATCGTCTCCCGGGAACGCGATTCTTCAAGTTCACGGAGCTTCGCCAGCGAGCCCGCATCAAATGGAGCCTGACGCGCATCCAGAGTCGCCGAAGCGACTTCAGCTTTCGATGCGACATCGACGCCTTCACGCATCGCTTTGTTCAACGTCGTTTGACGATCGCCTGGAGCCACACGTGCAAGAGTTTTAATCTCGCGCGCCATCAAGCGACGAAGTTCTGGCTTCGCTGTCGAGTAATCGTCGACCATGGCCTGGAAAGCCTTTGCATCGTTCCAGAAACCTTGGAGTTTCTGTTCGATCGCTTGGTGCTTCTGCAAGAATACGTTGGCCTGCTGCTCAACCATTTGCTGATACTGCAGACGATCTTTTCCGCGAAGACGTGCCGGAACCGGGAGCGCCATCACGTCTGAGTACAAACGGTTGTTCTCACGAGAGAGCACCGCGAGTGTAACGGCTTGAGTTGTCCAGTCGCCGGTCTTGATCGCTTTTGCTGCTTGCTTCTCAACCTGACCGATCAAGTTGATACGCTCGGCGAGAGTTCGTTGCATCAACGAATCCGACTTAGAACGAATCCGGTGCATTGAAATTTTCGAGTCGACTTTCGCGAAGTCTGCCAAGAAGAGCTGACGAGCCAAGACTTTGCCTGCTGGTTGAGCCGACACGACTTTCGAACGAAGCTCGCGCTCCGCGAACGAACGATCACCCGTTGACGCGTAAATCTCGAGAACGAGTGGCGCGTAGATCGAAGGATAACGCTTCAACTCGACCTGACGAGCCAGCTCACGAGCTTTGTTCTTAGCCGAACGAACAACCTTCGCGCGAACGACCGAACGTTTCGCCGCCGACTTCGACATCTGCAGGAATTTTTCTTCGTGCTTGCGAGGATCTTTGCCCGCGAGTTCCGCGAACATCGCGAGCTTCAACTCCCGATCGGCATCCGAGAGCTGAGGCATTTCCATCTTCGATGAGTAGGCATAGGCTTGACCGAAGTCGAATTGCATTTCGGCTGCGTAGGCCAAGCGAGACAAAGCGTACTCGTGATCTTTCGCATCGATCTTTGGAGTCTTCAGGAGCTGCGCCGCTGCGGCTTTCAAGGCCGGCAAGTCATGAGTTTTCTCCGACAAAGACATGCGAGTCTTCAAGAGACGGAGCGATTCATCACGATCCATCCCTTCAGTATTGATCGAAGCAAGTTTTGCGATCGCCGCCGACGGCTCCATACCGGCCGCTTGCTTCAAAGCCGACGTACGAGCGATCTTCAAGTACTCGAGTTTTTTAGATGGAATCAAACGCGCGTATTGAAGAGCACCTTTCTCAACCGCAACGTCATCTTTCAACAAGACGCGTGCATCGAGATCAAGGTCTGCCGCCTGGATACAAAGCTGGGCATCCGCCGCCGAAGCCGAACGACACTGCGTCGATTTCGCGAACGCTTCAAGGCGCGCCGAGGCTTCGGCGTTGTTGCCCATTTCGTAAGGCAGACGCGCACGCTGATAGCGAACCTTATGGTTGATGTCTCCTTTCGGCGACATCGAAATGTAGAAGTCGTACGCCGCTTGGCGGAGAGCGTAGCCCTCTTCCTTCGGCGCCAGCTCAGCCATTTCAACTTCGTTCGTCAGTGACGACTCGAGGATTTGCGCGGCTTTTGCGTCTTTCGATGAACGCGCGAGCAACGCCGCCTTATGATACAGAGAGTTCGCAACGACCGATTGCTTAACAGCTTTCGCCGTCTCCGCACCGAAGTAAGTCATCTCCATGTCGTCTGAGAAAACACTCACGTAAGAGACGAAGGCTCCGAGCAAATTCTCCGAAGGCTTCTTCGTTTCCGCTTTCGCCCAGTCGGTGATCAAGTTGCGAATCTCTTTACGGAGGTTATCGCAATCGAGCTTCTCGTTACACTGAGACCAATCTTTCATCGCCACCTGGATGGCCTTCAAAGAACCCGCTTTATCGCCCAAGTTGTAACGAAGACGCGCGACACGCGACGAGACTTGAAGTCGGTCGGCTCCGCGCGGCTCATATTTTTGAACGATCGCCCAAGCTTCGAGGGCGGCGCGGGGTTGCCCCAGGCGCTCAGTCTCTTCAGCCAAGTGTTTTGTCACCGCAAGCTTTGAACGTTTTGGCGCAAGCTTTTCGACAAGAGCGATTTGCTCCGAGGTGACACGCCCGCGCGCGACGAACGTCGCCAAGTCATTGGCGACTTCGTCTTCGAACGCTTCATCGGTCGCTGAACCTTCGGTCGATTCGCGCTTCAAAAGCGATGGACTCTTCAAGATCTGAACGAGTTGCTCAACTGCGGTCTCTTGATCGTCGAGGTTTAAGTTGCACCAAGCGATCCGGTGCGCGAGAGGTCCGCGTTTGACCGCGGGAGCAAAGCGGAGAGCCACTTCGAAATCCGTACGAGCCTTTTTAAATTCACCGCGCTGATACAACGTTTCGGCGCGACCCGCGTAAGCCTGCTGAAGAATTGCGGGAGCGTGCTTCGAAGGACCTTCCGTGATGATGAGCTGCCAAATCGCGAGCGCTTCTTTGTTACGCGCGAGCATCGAGTTCAGATGCGACATGTGAACGAGAATGGAACCCCGTTCTTCTTTTGAGGCTTCTTTTAAGACGAGAACATAAAGCTCGAGAGCACGGGCACGATCAGAGCGAGCGTCCTTCGAAGCGCCTCCCTTGGCGGCGAGGTCCCGAAGACGAGCGCGGTCGGAGTAAAGATCAGCCAAACGGGCGCGCACAGGGGCCAGCGAAATCGTCTCGTCGTCTTGTGCTTTTCTGAGCGACATTTCGAGTTTATCGATGACGACCGTGTGGGTTTCAGAGTCCATGTTCTCAACGACGGGCTCAGCGCCCCACGCAAGCGAAGGCGATCCACTCCCGATCGCGAGAAGAACCGAGAGCGCAAGGCTTGCGGCCACGGTTCCGAACGCTGATTTTTCAAACGTATGCTTTTTCATCTCGTCCTGCCCACTTTCGGTTCTTAAAGCCAGCAACCCCCACCCTTCGCAATCCCGGGACCGAAAGTCGAAACCGGTCAGATCAAACCAATCGGCTCGTGGCCGATAAATGTCCCAACCCGCCCCGAAATTTCTACAAGCGAAGTGACGCAAAAGGGGCGCGAACGCAGCTCGAAAGGTGGCGCTAAGCCCATCATTTTTCACGAGATCTTACGAAATTCGTCATGATTCATGACACCCCCGCGCGCACACTGCGAAGAGTGTCGAGACCTAGAACAAAATGGGAGACCAAATGGAAACGCAGTCACCGTGCTCGAAAGTGATGAAACCCTCTGACAACCGCCTAGATTCAGATATCGATTCGACGTCGCAGATCGACCGAGAAGAGATCAATGGCGGTCATCGCAAAACGAATTGGAAAGATGCCCGCAAGATGGCTCAAAAAAACAAAAGCGCCGACATGACGCCGACGCTCGAAGATGGAGCTGACTGATCTGGAGAAAACGACTTAGCGCTTCTTCTTTTTGCGGAGGCGCGGGTTATTGCGCTTGATCA
>CAJYIL010000234.1 GCA_913774795.1 Pseudobdellovibrionaceae bacterium | reverse complement strand
GTGCCGAGTCGCTCGTAGGCCTCAGGGCCGGCGAGAGTCAGGTGCTGTGGAGTGACTTCGCAGGTCGCGATGTCTTTGGACTGGCGAAGGATGTCCATCTCTTCTGCGGTCGTCACGTGAAGCACGTGAACGGGACGTCTCGTTTCGCGCGCAATCTTGAGGAGTCGCTGAGTCGATGTGATCGCGGTGAGTTCATCTCTCCAGAACGGGTGGAGTTTCGGATCGTTTTTGCCTTCGACGAGTTTGCGACGCTCTCTTAAGCGCGGCTCGTCTTCTGAGTGAATGGCGACTCGTCTGCGGCCGGCCGCGAGAATTTTTCTTAAGTTTTCGTCGTCTTCAAGGAGGAGCGTGCCGGTCGATGAGCCCATAAAGATTTTGACGGCGCAGCAGTTAGGATGAAGCTCGAGTCCTCCGATGGTGTCGACATTCTCCGGAGTGGCGCCGATGAAGAAAGCGAAGTCGGTCCAGCAACGATTCTCCGCGAGACGCAATTTTTCGGCGAATTGCTCTTTCGTCGTCGTCGACGGTTTCGTGTTCGGCATCTCGTAGATCGCCGTAATTCCGCCGAGTGCCGCGCCTCTTGTTCCGGATTCGAGATCTTCTTTGTGAGTCAGGCCGGGTTCGCGAAAGTGAACTTGGCTGTCGATGGCGCCTGGTAAGACGTAGAGACTTGAAGCATCGAAAATCTCTTTGGCATCGGTGCCGATGTCGTCGCCGATGGCCGCGATTTTGCCGTCCTTCACGCCGATCATCGTGCGAACGCGCGTGAGTTGTTCGGGGTCCTGGGCCGACGGGATCAAACAAGTTCCGCCGCGAATTAAGAGATCAAATTGCGTGGTGTTAGACATAGCCACATCAGGAGTAGCACAGGCAGTTGAAACACGCCTAGGCCGAAGACTAGAGTTTCTCGCAAGCGCCGGTTTTGGTTCGGTTTTTTACGCTTGCCGTCAGTATTAAGCTCTATGGATTTAATGTCTGTGCTTCGTTACCTCTTCGATCACAACCAGCAGGTGATCGGCGGGTTGATGGTGGTCATCTTGGTGACCGCAGCTTTGCTCGCCATGCGCATGGTCGCTCAAGAAAAGACGTCAGCTCCCTCGGCCCGGAGTGGGTCTTCTGATCTCGATCTCGGTGCCATTGAATCCGCGTTTAAGCGAGTTCTGGCTGCACAAGGTTTGAGTGCGGCTTCGGTGGCGGCAGAGGGAGCTGGATCGGCCGTGGCGTCTTCAGCCGCGGGCGGAGGTGCGAATGAGGGCGCTGGTGCTGGTCCTGGTGCATCGGCGGGCGAGCTCTCTGAGCGCGATAACAAAATTGCCGAGCTTGCGCGAGAGATCGACCGGCTAACGGCCGAGCTGAGCACAAAATCCGAAGGTACCGGTTTTGGCGGTACGACGGCACCCGCGTCGGCGGGCGGGGTCGATGCCGGTCAGCTCGCGGCTCTTCAATCAAAGATCGCCGAGCTCGAAGGTAAACTGACCGAGTATGAAATTATCGAAGACGACATCGCGGATCTCTCGCGTTTCAAAGAAGAGAACGCTGAATTGCGCGGCGAAATCGAAGCGCTGAAATCGCGCGTGTCGTCCGCGCCTCAGGCGGCGATCGTCGAAGAGTCGAATTCGTTCGCGGCTCTTGAAGAAGAGGTCGCGGCACTCGCGGATGATGGAGCGGCGACGGAAGTCTCCTCTTCCCCAAAGTTTGATGCAGCTGCGGCAGCGGCTTCGTTTGTTGCTGAAAGCGCTCCGAAGCAGGCGGTGGTGGCTGCGACGGCGGCTGCGGCTGCGGTCAGAGAGGAGCCGGTCGTCCAACCACCTGTGTCGACGTCAACTGCGGCAACTGCCGTTTCTCCGGCATCAACAGCTCCTGTTAAGGCCGATCTCGACGTCGCGACGCTAAAGGAATTTGCCTCAGCGATCGAAGTACAAAAGCCTGCAGCGTCGGTCGATGCCAGTGCGTCGGTTTTAGATGAATCGGTCGATACCGAAAAAATGTTCGAAGAAGTATCGACGCTCGCTCAATCGAACGAATCGGCTGACGACGTGCTGGCCGGCAATCTCGATACCGACAAACTTCTTCAAGAACTCTCGTCGCTCGGTTCGAGCGCGGCACCGTCACCAACCCCGTCGTCAGTGGGCGGTAAAGCTCAAACCAACGAAGATCTTACGGCGTCGCTGGCTGCTGACGAAGCCGCACTCTTGGCCTCGATCGTGAATCCGCATGCGGCGGCACCTCCGGCAGCGCCTGCGCCTGCCGCGGATGAATCCAAATTCGAAGACGATTTATTAGCTGAATTCAAAGACTCAAACGACGGAGGTCAAGGATGACGAAGTCACAACTCATTAAAGCTACACTGGTGCACGGACTTGCACTCGCTCTCGCAACAGCCGTTTCGCTCGAAGCCCGCGCGGCGATCTCGCCTCGCGCCAGCAGCGGCGGCCTTTCGCAAACGCGCGACGCTTTAGAACTTTCGATGCTCGAGCGCATCCAACAACTCAAAGGCGATTCGAAGTCTTACTCCAATCTTCAGTCGCTGATGGCCTCGAAGTCGGAAGCGTTCGAACTCCGCTACAAAGCGACAACGGCGTTGGCAAAAGTAGGTGGCTCGAGAGCGAAGTCCGATATGACGCGCGCGATGACGTCACAGGAATGGTTCATGAGAAACGCCGGCCTCATCGGGATGGCGTCGATCGATCGCTCGGAGGCGCTCGTTTGGGCTCGTAAACTTTTGAACGACAAGGCGCTCGTGGTTCGCTCGGCGGCCGTCGATGTCATCACGCAAGCGCGCGATACGACGAGCACGAATCTTCTCTGGCAGAAACTTTATTCGAAAGAGAATTACCGCAACAAACAATCGCTTTATATTCGTCGCCGGATCGTGGAGGCGCTGTCGGAGCTCGATAGCAAAGAACACGCCGCGAAATTTGTCGCGCTTCTTCAGGACAAAGATGACTCGCTCCACGAGCCCGCAATGGAAGCTCTCGAGCGCATCACGAAGCAAGTCGTCGGCACTCCGGGATCCCCGATCCAGGACCGCCGCGCTCAATGGCAAAAGTGGTACAAGGCAAATCGAGCGACTCTGTAAACTACTTTCGAATCCTGAAGACATCGGCCGTAATCGAGAACAGCTCTTTTTCGGGAGCTGGCTCGATCAGCTTCACTTGTTGCGCGATGAAGTCCGCGAAGTGAATGCGAATTTTCTCGATCGTTTCCAAATCCGCTGAAAATACGCCTGAGTAATGCAGCTCATCCACGTTAAGTTCGTCGAGATGATCGATCGACTTCATCCGCCAGTTGGTGTGGTGATTGCGGATGTGAGGCGAGCGTCCGTCGACGCGCGCCCAAGTTTGCGTGATCAAGAATCGATCGCCGTCTTTCATCAGCATTCCGGCTTCGAGCAGAAAATCTAAGATCGAGTCGGCGAGCTCCGGGCTGATTCGGAAATGTTCGATGATAGCCCGACGCGTTTGGAGCGTGGGGATCGAACATCCGACGTGGACGGCTGAGTAGAGCCAAGACGAATAGTAAATCCCTTTTGTGCGCTCGTCGATTTCGCGGCGAGGCTCGAGTCGGTCGGCGAGAATCACGCGCTGCTCGAGGAGTTGCGCGATCTTTCCTGAGAAATATTTCTTGAGCGAATCGGTGCCGGCGCGGTCGCGACCGACAAGCATGAGAAAGAATTCGGCTTCGTCGCGGGAGTGATCGAAGAATTGGTTGGCGAGGTCGGCTTGTTCGAGTGAGAGCGGATATTTCTCTGCGAGGACTTGCGACAAGAATGCGGGCTGAATGCGGAGGGCTTCCGCGAAGCGCGACTTGGCTCCGCGTTTTAACGCTGGATCAGTGAGCCGAAAATCTAAATAACTCGCGTGCTGAGTAAAATCGAAGACGTTCTTCGTAGCCATATTCACAAACCGTTTCGGCTATTTAGGTCGTTTTTTAAAGTCACTTTAAATTATCGGCCGTTTTTTAGAAAATTCAATAACGCAATGCTTCACGAGTTCTCGTACATTGGGCCCATCGAACACTGACTCAAAACGAAACGCTCTACCGAAAGGGAGATTTATGAAACTCACACACTCACTAACGGCCGGTCTTTTAATGGCCGCATTGCTTGTTCCGGGCCTGTCGGCCGAGGCTCGCCGCCGTCCTGAACCTCGCCCAGCTGCAACGACCTTCGACGGTTTGCCGCTTTACTCGAACGTGCCGGCAGGCGCGACGCTTTTAAAAGCCTTCGATTTCGAGAAAATCGACAGCCAGTCGACCCTTTGCGATTTGAAAGCGAAAATCTCGCTCCAAGCTGAAGAGTGGATCATCAAGATGCAGCAAGACCGCACGCTCGACGCGTACTTCAGCGGAATTTACTTCGTGATCGCGAACTCGCGCTCGCAAGTGAAGTACGCGGGCTCAACTTACCGCTGCGAAACGACGCTCGGAGGGCTCTTTAACGGGCTCATCAACGGCATCGTTGGCCTCGCCACCGTCGGACAACAAGACGCAGGTCTCAGCACGTGCCGCACGAAAGAGACACTCCACTATGCAAAATTTAACTCGGCCAAGCTTCTGATCTTCGGCCTCCAGAGAGCGCCTCAAGAAAAAGCGAACGCCTTCCAAGCGGCGGGTTGCGCGTACTTGAAAAACCAAGGCGACCCACGTTGCCAAGCAGGTGTCTTCCGCGCGCCGACGCCGATGGTTCTCGGTGTCGTCGACGATGCACCGGCTCGTTGTGAGTAAATTCGCTGGGCGAACCGAATCGCTCCGATCCCTTTTTTAGCTTCTCAAACCTTATTGGAGATTAAAATGAAAACGATTTATGCTGCTCTTTCTCTCATGCTTCTTCTCGGTGCCGGATCAGATGCGGGAGCCGCGGCTCCTTCAGCCGGTTCACCTCGCCGCTACACCGTCAATTCCCCGGAAACTTACGTCGCGATGGTCAACGGACTCACGCAAGTCGAGCGGGGAGCGGCCAACGCTTACCAACAAGCGCTCGATCTCGGTTACCTCCAATGCAAACGCGCCGGAAATCGCGTTTGTGTTCTCCAGCGAGTCGACGATTTGACGACGATCGACCATAAAGTCGTGTCGGTTCGAGAACCCCGCTTCGGTACGTACGTGCAAATTCCGACCGAAGTTCATCACTACAAATATCGCGCGATTTACACAGGCTACAGCTCGGTCACACTGTCGGCACGCGTCGCGAACTGCGATGACCCACAACAATTCGAGAAGGCAACTCGTGAAGTCTACAAAGGCATGTACAACACGCCGGTGAACTTCGATGAAGACTCAAGCGTCATGATCTCGGATCACGCGATTCGCGTTTCGAAAATCGAACAAGCGACCGAGTTCAATCAAAACTGGTGCACATACGAGTACACGAAAGCCGTCAGCGAAAAGCCGTAATTGGCTTAACCCTTGCTCAACCCTTCATTGCCTAGGAGGCCCCGATGTCGCGCAATCAATTAGCCCTTGGAT
>CAJYIL010000233.1 GCA_913774795.1 Pseudobdellovibrionaceae bacterium | reverse complement strand
GCTATCGTCGCCACGGCCGCCGCGATGACCGCGGTGGCCGTGGTGACGATCGCGGCGGCCGTGGCGACGATCGCGGTGGCCGCGATGATCGCGGCGGCGGCCCGCGCGAAGACCGTACCCGCTACTCGAGCTCGCAAGACTTCGGCGGAGCGACCGGCCCCGGCGATATGTGCCAAACATGTGCGCTTGAGAACCGCGCGGATGTTCCGCGCGGAAGCGGCAAGAACCGCTTCTTGTTGAACAACGACGGTGACTCAGTGGACGCTCGTTGCCGCGAGCTCGGTTTCGACTGGGGTCAGACTCTTCAGGTTTACTCGTACCAAGAGTGGTGCAAATACGGAAACGCACGCACGCGCACTTACGATACACGCGCTCGCCGCTGGTCATTCGGCAGCTGCACTGACGGTAACGTGAAAGCGGCTCGCTGCTTTAAGCGCTAATCGCACTCACACTCTAGAAAATAAAAACGCGGCACGAGAAACCTCGGCCGCGTTTTTATTTTTTTAAGATTCATGGGAGCGACGCTCGCTCGCCGTTGGCGATCAAACTCCGGTCGAACCGAAACCGCCATGCCCGCGAGCTGAATCAGAGAGCGAATCGACAACTTCAAACTCCGCCTGAATCACTGGACAAAGCACGAGCTGAGCGATCCGGTCTTGATTTTTGATTTCAACCGGTTCTTGCCCAAGATTAATCAAAATGATTTTCACCTCACCACGGTAGTCGGCATCGATCGTTCCTGGCGTGTTCACAAGCGAGATCCCCTGCTTCGCCGCAAGTCCTGAGCGCGGTCTGGCCTGAATCTCGTAGCCCGCCGGGATCTCAAACGAAAGTGCGGTGGGAATCATCGCGCGCTCGCCTGGCTTCAACACCACCGTCGATGGCAAACACGCGCGAACATCGAAGCCGCTTGCGAGCTCGGTCTGGTAAGCCGGCAGCTCACCTTGAAAATGTTCGAGGCGTTTGATCTTAAGAGCGATCTTCTTCATAAAGTCTCCAGCCATTTTCTCGTCGGGGCTTCAGGCAATGCGCCCATCAAAAGCATCGACGGGTCATCAGGTAGAAATTTGGACTCGATATAATCGTGAACGGAGTCGAGAGTGACTTTCTCGACATCGCGAACGACTTCGTCAACTGAACGATAACGCCCGAACATCATCTCGTTCACGGCTAGCGAGTTCATCCGGTTTTCGATGTCGTCGGCACCGAGAAGGATCGAGCCTTTGACTTGGGTTTTAAACAAATCCAAATCCGAGCGACGAATGCCGTTTTTCTTTAAACGGCGAAGTTCCTTCATGATGATCTCAATCACCTCAGGTGCGTTTTTCGCTTCGGTTCCCGCGTAGATCGTCTCCATACCGACGTCGGCGAACGTCGTGAGCTGCGAGAAGATCGAATAAACAAGGCCCCGGTCTTCACGCACTTTTTGGTAAAGCCGCGAGGTCATTCCACCCCCGAGAAGGGTATTCGCCACCATCGCCTCGAAACGATGCGGATCTCGAAAGTTGATCGACGGATACCCAATCAAGATATGCACTTGCTCCGACGGCCGACGAATGACTTCGCGAAAGCGCGCCGGTGTCGGCGGCGAAAGCAAAATCGAATCGCTCAAAACTTCGGGCGAACTCGGACCCGGTTTTAACTCGCTCCGACGCGCCATCTTTGTAGCCGCACGCTTCGAAGCACTCTTAGCTGCCGGGCGAACGAACTTCTCCGCGAGCGCGATGACCTCCGCATGTCGAATATTGCCGGTCACGCTCAAGATCATGTTCTCAGCGGTATACTGCCGGCGATGAAAATCGACGACCGTCGATCGTTTCATGCCCTCGATCGAAGCGACTGATCCTAAGATCGGTTTGCCCAAAGCTGACGTCGGATAAAACTGCTCGAAGAACTTATCGAAGATCGTGTCTTCGAGCTGATCCTCCGCCATATGGATCTCTTGAACCACGACCTGCTTCTCTTTTTCGACATCACCTTCGACAAACGAAGGCGCACAAACGAGATCGCCCAAGATATCGAGAGACAGACCCACGTGCTCGCACAAGGCGTGCGTAACGAACGCGGTGTTCTCGCGCGACGTGTAGGCATTCAAATCGCCGCCGACGGCTTCCATATCCCTGGAGATCATGTAGGCCGAGCGCTTCTTTGTACGCTTAAAAACCAAGTGCTCAACGAAGTGGGCGAGGCCCGCTTCGTTCGGCTGTTCATGACGTGTTCCGCGCTCGACCCACAGGCCGCACGAAACCGCGCGGTTCATCGGATGGGCTTCGGTGACAACGGTGATGCCGTTGTCTAAAACCGTGCGTTCAAATTTAGGTGTCGAGACAAGAAAACGAGAAACGCGCTCCCCCGAGGGTTGAGCGCGTTTTTTCGTGACCTTCTTCTTTTTAGAAGTCGCCATTCGTTCCTAGGATTACTGATTCATCATCGCCGCTTTGTGCGACAACTTGATGCGGCCTGCGCGGTCGATATCGAGAACCTTCACGTCGATCTCGTCGCCTTCGTTGACGACGTCTGAGACTTGGCGAACGCGTTCGTTCGAAAGTTCAGAGATGTGCACGAGACCTTGTGTTCCCGGCATGATTTCGACGAAAGCACCGAAGTCCATGAGCTTCACGACGCGCCCTTTGTAAACGCGGCCCACTTCGGCTTCAGCGATGATCTGGTTGATGATCTCGATCGCTTTTTTCGTCATCAATGGATCAGCCGACGCGATGTTGATCGTTCCATCGTCTTCGATGTCGATCTTAACGCCCGTTTGCTCGATGATGCCTTTGATCACTTTACCGCCCGAACCGATGACTTCGCGAACTTTCTCCGGCTTGATCTTGATTGTCTCGATACGAGGAGCATACTGCGAGATTTCGCCGCGAGGCTTCGAGATGACTTTTTCCATCTCGTTCAAAATGTGGAGACGGCCTTCTTTCGCTTGCGCGAGAGCGGTCTCCATGACTTGCAACGAAACAGAATCGATCTTCAAATCCATTTGCAAAGACGTGATGCCTTCGCGTGTACCAGCGACTTTGAAGTCCATGTCACCCAAGTGATCTTCATCACCCAAGATGTCAGAGAGAACCGCGACGCGGTCGCCTTCTTTGATGAGACCCATCGCGATGCCCGCGACGTTTCCGCGAACCGGCACACCGGCGTCGAGGAGTGCAAGAACGCCCGAGCAGACTGTTCCCATCGAAGACGAGCCGTTCGACTCGAGAACTTCGCTCACGACGCGAATCGTGTACGGGAATTTTTCGAAATCAGGGAGGATCGGCTTCAACGCGCGTTCTGCCAAGTTCCCGTGGCCGATTTCACGACGTGATTGACCGCCCATGCGGCCTGTTTCACCGACCGAATACGGAGGGAAGTTGTAGTGAAGGAGGAACTTGCGCTTGAGCAAACCACCGAGCGAATCGATCATTTGTTCGTCATCACCTGTTCCGAGAGTGACCGTGCCGAGGACTTGCGTCTCGCCGCGCTGGAAGAGACCCGAACCGTGTGCACGTGGCAACAAAGCCGTTTGGCACGTGATCGGACGAACGGTCTTCATATCGCGACCGTCGATACGAACTTTGTCGTCGAGGATCATCGAGCGAGCGACTTCGTACTTCAAGTTCTCGACGATGAGGCCGAGATCTTTTTTGCGGAGAGCCGCTGTGTCTTTATCAGTGATTGTCTTGACGAATTTTTCATCGGCTTCTTTCTTCGCGGCATCGCCCGCGCCGTAGCGCGCTTGCTTTTCGCGAATGCGGAGAGCGGCGTGAATCTTCGGCTGCAAGAAGGCGCGAACTTCTTTTTCGAAGGCTTCGTCGATTTTGTACGGAGTGAACGCGCGCTTCTCTTTCGAGCCTGTAAGTTTGCGGAGCTCTTCGATCGCCGCGAAAACGGGCTTCATCGACTCAACCGCCATCTTCAACGCCTCGAGAGCGTCGGCTTCGGTGACGAACTTCGTTTCGCCTTCGACCATCAAGATGCCGTTCGGTGTGCCGGCCACGATGACGTCCATGTCAGACGACTCGAGCTGCTGCGCCGAAGGGTTCAAGATGAACTGGCCACCTGAGCGAGCGATTTGCACCGCTGCTGTCGGGCCATTGAACGGAATGTCAGAAATATGAAGAGCCGCCGATGCGCCGATCGAAGCGAGAGTTTCGAGCGGGAACGTGCCGTCGTACGAGAGAGTTGTCGCGACGACTTGAGTTTCAAAACGGTAGCCTTCTGGGAACAAAGGGCGGATCGGACGGTCAATGAGACGCGCCGTCAATGTCGCTTGGTTCGTTGGACGGCCTTCGCGCTTGAAGTAGCCACCCGGAATTTTGCCGGTCGCGTAGAACTTCTCTTGGTACTCAACAGTGAGCGGGAAGAAATCGAGGGTCGATTCACGACGCGACGAAACCGCCGTGACGAGAACCATGTTGTTACCAGCGGTAACGAGGACAGCGCCGTCGGCTTGTTTTGCGAGGCGGCCTGTTTCGATCGTGATCGTCTTGCCACCGACTACTGCGGTGACCGTTTGCTTGTTCGGAAACATTCGTGAATTTTCTTTCTGCGCTCGTTTTTAAGCGCGAATTTTCTGTCGTTTGTGTTGGGGTGATTATGCCGACAAAAACACAAGAGACGCAAACGCTTACGCTCTGACCTAGGGTGAAATTCACGAGCGTTCGCACAAATAAAAAAGGACACCCGCGGGTGTCCTTTTCGTTTCGATCTGTCTCGCTGATCTTACTTACGGAGATCGAGTTCAGTGATGAGTTTTGTGTATGAATCTGGGTTCTTCTCGCGGAGGTAAGCGAGGAGTTTTTTGCGGCGGTTGACCAAAGTCACAAGACCACGGCGCGAGTGAACGTCTTTTGGATGAGCTTTGAAGTGCTCTGTGAGTTCACGGATACGGAATGTGAGGAGAGCCACCTGAACTTCAGATGAACCTGTGTCCATGGGGCCGAGTTGGAAGTGCTTTACGACCTGAGCTTTCTGGTAACCGAACATCTGCCATTTCCTTCTTGCCGCTATTGATAAGCGGCGATAAGTCCCGAAGCCGCCTTCCTGGTCTTGCGTCATGGCTAGGCCGCAAGCGAAAGCACGTCACTTCAAAGAATGTGTGGGACAAGGTCTACCGGAGGCCCCACCCCCGGGTCAACCTAACTCATCAATTTCCATGGAAAAACGAGCTGGTCTACCGGAGGATCAGCCACCCGTGTAGACTGAAAAGCATGCGTATCCTCGTTATGGCTGTCCTATTGGCCCTCAGCTTTCCGGTCTCGGCCGAATCCATTCTCATCGTGGGCGACTCCCTCAGCTGTGGGCATTTCGGGAACAACCTTCTGACCGACCTGGCCAGCCAAGGACATACCGTGAAGATGTATTGTGCGGTGGGTTCGCGGCCGGAGCACTGGCTCGATGGCCGCCC
>CAJYIL010000232.1 GCA_913774795.1 Pseudobdellovibrionaceae bacterium | reverse complement strand
CCCTCTAAGTTCGGGATCGCTCTGCAACCGGCGACCGAGAAGACCTTCGGTGAGAACGCGAAGTTGAGTCGAAGCCGTCGTGCGATTCTCGAAACGAACTTGATACCCGACTTCGCGGCCGAGTTCCCAGCCTTGTTCCGTGGCGATCCGGGCGGCCGAAGCGCGCGCCGCCAAACGCCGGGGCTCGAGCATCAGCACACTTTCCGTGACGAGCCCCGATGCCAATAGCAAGGGAGGAAAGCGCGTAGTCTTACCCGCTCCCGGCTCCGCCACCAAAACCAAGTTTTGATGCGACTCCAGCGCCGCGCGGATTTCGGGCCAAGCTAAATCGAGGGGAAGCTCTTGCATGCTCTCGAAATCCTACCTGAATCGCACGCCCCTGGACAGCCGCGAGGCAACCGGGACAAAATAAAACGGTGAGTCGCCCAAAAGACAAAATATCGCCGACCGTTCGAGCCAGCTTAGAGCTTTTGGGTGTCGGTGCGAGCGCTTCACAAACCGAGCTAAAGAAGGCCTATCACAAGCTCGCGATGGCTTATCATCCCGATCGCAACCCGGAGAAACAGGCGGCCGATGAGTTTCGAAGAATCACCCAAGCTTACGAGTTGCTGACCGATCCTCTTCGCACCGCGGAGTTGAATCGCAAATATCTCAACGAACGTCTTCACGCTCCCGTGATCGAGGGCTTGAGCATCACGTTTGGCTCGTTCTTCGGTTATCGCCTTTTCCAAACAGAGCCACTCGATACGACCCTGCAAATCACCGGCGACCGAGAGCCGGGCGAAGAAAAGACGCAAGACGGGTGGGGACCGGTGGAGGAGAACAATTCTATCCTCGATCATGCCGCCTTCGACGCTCTCGAAGTCGTCTACGCAGGTAAACATGCTGCCGAAGATGAGCTCGCGATCAAAGGTGAAGTCGATGCGAAAAAGCTCGTTCATCTGCCGTGGGTGGTTCTCAACAACCAGGGTCTCTTGAAATTTCTCGACGGAAATATTCGGGCGAGCGGCGACGCCTACCGTAAACTCTGCGAGCGAATTCCAAATAACATCATCTTCATGTATCGCTACGGGCTCACATTGATTCTCGATGGATTCCAGCATCCGAAGACAACCTTCTTCGGACTTAAGAAGCCCGATCGAATCAAGATATCTAAAGGACTGGCCCTTCTCGAGCATTGCGTGAAGATCGGTTCCGAACGCACGCATGGGCGACAGAAGTGTCTCGTGATCCGCAAAACGATCGCCGACGTCTACGAAAAAATCGGTGAGCCGCGAAAGGCCAAGCGCGCATGGGCCGAGATTGCGAACGAAGACCCGCGCTCGGTCGAAGCTGCGTTCAGAACCAAGGGTCTTGAAGCCGCTGCCAAGCTTCTTCGCAAGAAGTCAGCGAAGGATGAAGTGGCAGGAGCGCTCCGTCTAACTTCTAAACAAAGTGCTAAACCGTAGCCTGGCCTTGAAATTGAGCGACCCAAAAGGAGCCTCGCCGTGTTCGTACGCGAAGCACAGCTTTTGTACGACCTCTGTCTCATGCTGACTCGTCTTGCTCTGATCGCGCCCGTCGGACTCAGCCAACAGAAACTGCGCGCGGCTCTTAGCCGACCGCTGTCGTACGTGGTGCGAGAATTTCACTCGCTCGAAGAGACACGTGTAGGGCTCGCGCATTTTCCATTCGAAGTCTTGATTGCGCGCCTTCCGCAGTTCGAGCTCGCGCACGTTCCGACAATCGAAAAGCTCGCAAAAA
>CAJYIL010000231.1 GCA_913774795.1 Pseudobdellovibrionaceae bacterium | reverse complement strand
CAACGCCGGTTGCGTTAAAGAGAACCGCGTTAAAAGCGGCCGCGATTGTGAATAAGATCAGGCCCGCGGCGAGAATGTGAATGCGGTGTTGGGGCGAAGAATAACGACCGATGAAATACATCGCGGTCGCCGCGATGATGGCGCCAACCGATTGCGCGGTACCGAGAGCGCCTTCTTTACCGAGAAGGAGCATGACGAGCATTGCGGGCGCGGTGACCAAGAAGCCTTGCACGAGGCCTTTGAGTGCGGCGAGGACGAGAAACTTTCTCCAGAGTGGGTGAAATTTAAAAAAGATAAACTTGCGGTCCTCGGGCTGCGTGAAGGTGCCACGGAAGCACATGAACGACGCGCCAATCGCGATTAAGAACACGACGCCCGTAATGATTTGGTATCCGCGCTGCACTTGGGCGTCGCCACCTTGGAGCTGCAGGAACCATCCGATCGCGATCGGGATCGCCACCGCGATGAGCGTGTAGAGGAACGTTTCAAGGCCGTAGTAGTAATTGCGATTCGAATTGTCGGTATTCGCCAGCGAGAGGAAATCGCGATTGGCCCAGTAAAAGCCAAACGAGAAGCCCATGAGCAAACCGGCGCATCCGATACCCGCAAGCGAGAGCGTTGAAAGCGACATCATGATCGCCATCGAAACGCCTGAGAGGAGCATGCCGGCCGCATACAGCGTTTTCACATTGAAGTGACGAAGCAGGAATCCGTTGAGCAAAAAGGTCAGTGGAATGCCGGTGTAAATCGTAAGCTGATAAATGACGACCTTCACCGGGTCGTTAGAGGAGCGCATAATGTACGCCGCGACGAAAATGTCGACGACCGGTAAAACGAAGGCGTAGATGAAGTTCGTCAGAACGAGCGTTTTGAAGTTATGTGACTGTTCACGGAAGTGACGAAGTTCTAAACCGATTTTCGCAATCATTGTCCCAAGCTCCCCAAAATTTCTTTAATTGAGAACGTGGCTGCGCAAACGACTTCATCCGCAGCGCCGTAATAAACGTGAACGGTATCGCCTTTGACGACATGACCGTTTGTGAACACAACTTGGCCGAAGAAGCCTGTGAGCTCGTAAGGCGCTGTCGGGACCATGATGGGCTCCTTTGAGCGTGCGATCACTCTGGACGGGTCTTTCAGGTCGAGTAACAAAGCGCCGAGCGCGTAACGACTCTGATCGTTGGCGCCGTGGTAAATCTCGAGCCAGCCTTTTTCAGTGCGAATCGGAGCCGCCCCTGCGCCCACGCGTTGGCTGTCCCACATGCCTTCCCGAGAACGTGCGATGCACTTGTGATTTCCCCAGTGAGTGCCATCGGGTGATTCCGCGAGCCAAATGTAGTTGCCGCCGAGATCAACCGATGACGGGCGGTGAAGCGCGAAGAACTTGCCACCGATTTTCTCCTCAAAGATCGCGCAGTCCTTATTATGAGGCGGCATGATCATCCCGTGATGTTCGAACTCGCGCCAGTTCTCGGTCGTGCGCATTCCGACGCCAACCCCGTTCTCGGAAACAGATGTAAACGTGAGGTAGTATTTGCGATCGATTTTCGAGACGCGGCAGTCTTCGATCCCGAAGGTCTCGAGCGCTCCGCGACCGAATTGCGACGGATAATTCTCCGGCTCGTAGAATTTCACTCCGTTATCCGAAGTCAGAACGCGAAGGTGTGAAAGTGTCGTGAGGTAGTCGTGACCTTTATAGGTGATCACGCGCGGATCATCGGCGACGAGATCGGGGTCGTCTTTTTTGATCGAAACGATGTCCATGCGGCCGTCGGCCGTGAGGATCGGAAAAGAGATCACGCCGTCTTTTTGTTCAGGTCGTTCAGCCACGCGAACGATCATCCACGTGCGGCCTTCGTATTCAAAAATGCCAGGGTTGAGCAAACACTCGATCTTTAAGCCCGGTGTCGACGGTCTTAGATCGGTCGGCTTCAATAGCGGATTCTGCGCGTAGCGCTTCGCCAAATCAGACATAACTTTAAACCCCTCTAAAGTGGGGCCATTGAGCCTAGGGGGGCGTCATGAGGCAACAGTTTTTCAGGATTGTGTCAGAGTCTTCGTGGCTCTGCGTTGCTATCTGCAACTTATTTGAGCAAATCTTCGCGGGGCGGCACCCATGGCGGGATCCAGCGCGAGCACTTTTCATTTTTGAAGTCGTCAAACGACATCGTCGAGAAATTGCCTCGAGGCGTTCTTGAGAAACGTAAGTCGTAAGCCGCTGTTTGGGTCACGAAGGGCATCCGCGCAAATCTCATCCAGGCTTGCAGATGGCAGTTCTCGGAGGTGCGCTGGCGAAGGGCCGTCAAGTCGCCGACTTCTTCGTGAGTTTGCAGTGTCGCTTCGCCAAGTGCAACCCACTCCGATTGCGCGCCAAAAACCTGTGCGCAATTTTCGGGGCGGAGAAGAGATGAAAAAATCGAGACGATGCCGTTCCGAAGTCGGTAAGTGACGTCCGTTTTCTCGATCGAAACAAACGTCCAGCAAATCGGATTCGTCGGCGATCCCGTCATCGCTTCATCTAAAACGCGCGTTTGGGGATCTTTTGACTTTAAGGTCTCGGTCACGATCGTGCGCGCTCTTGAGACCGCAAGCGCCTGTATGAAAATAAACGAAAGGCCAATCACCCAGGCGGTTGTGAGGGCCCGGCGTCCGCGCTCGAACTCGCGGTTTTGCATGGCCGCGATCGTAAAGGCGATCGCCACGAGAACCGCAAACGATGGCCAAGGGAGATAGCCTTTCATGAACGCGTAAGTCGGAAAACCGCAGATCAAAGCGATAAACGGAAAACGGAGCCACGGTCGCTTTGTGAGAAAAGCAACCGAGACGCCGAAAGCGACCCAGAACACCGGTTCGATAATAAAGACGAGATCACCGTACAGCCATCCTGAATAGAGCGGGTAGAACGGGTGCACGCCGTACGAGTTGAGCCAATCCATCGAGAGATGAAGAGTGAAACCGATGAGCATCGCAAGACCGAAGCCGCGTCTCGCCGTCTGCGAGTCACGAAGAAGGCGCCGCGCGCCTGGCCACAATCCATAGACGATTGCGAAGAGCAGAAGCGCCTCGAAGAGCACACCGAGAAGCGTGTGGGAGTGTCCGCGGTGGTGAAGGAGGTAACCCAGCGGTTTCTTGAGCAAACCGTAGAGGACAAGATCGAGATCGGGAAAGTTACCGGCTGCGGCCGCCGTGAAAATCAAAAGTTTCTGGCGACGCGTTTGGTTTTCGCTGGTCGTCTCTTCAGGCAACGAGCGATGGAGAAGTTCTCCGGAGACCATGCTAACGACGGCGTGACTGATATTATCCATGGTCTGAGACGTTAGCCGTCGGTCAGACGAAAGACACCCGGAATTTTACTTTACGATCGAGCCGTCCTGCGCGAACGCGTAGGACTTTGATGTGCCGTCTTTCATGATGCGGGTCCAAGATGTGAGGTGACCGTCGGTCGCGTACGCGAAGGTGTCTTGCTGAACAACGCTCGCCGTTCCGTACTTAATCATGGCCATCGACGAATTTCCGATTCCGGTTGATCCGCACGTTTTGTTCTCGCCGAGGAGGCGCACTTCGCTAGCGGCCGACGTCAGCGACGCATACTGCGTCGGCACATCGATGTTAGGGAATTGAACGTATCCTGCGCCGTTTGCGTTCGGATGCTCGGGCATTTTCACGAGACGGAAATCTGATTTTGCATTCGTCTCGCAATAGAGTTCGCGGCAAACAACGTCAACGCGCTTATAAGGCCCGCCCTCGAGAGTCTTCGTTGTGTCTTTATTTGCGATGTTGTCGGCGAAAACTTGAAGTTTGGTCGCGGCCTTCTGCAAATCGGCGCAGGCAAAACTTTGCGCGACCGCGTTGGGGTTCACGGCGGCGTCTGCTTCAAGAACCGTGAAGGTCAACAATCCCAAAGCGAGCAAAGTCGCAATCGCGAGTTTCATCCATGAACCCCTTTTCATTAAAACGTCTCCATTTAGGATATCCAAGACGATCGGCCCAGGCGACTAGCCGGAGGTCGTGAATTTTGCTATCATCTAAGGCCATGAGACTTCCCGATAAAACTTTAGAAGCGTATGCGTTTGCGAGATCAGCCCTCTTCCGCACCGAATCGTTCATCGGGCCGGCGGTGGAATTTTTAGTAAATCGAAAAAAGCCCGAGGCGCTCATACCGAAGCCCGAGCTCCTTAAGGCGGCCCACGCCGCAATGCTCGAATTGATCAAACAAGATCTTGCGAACATCCGCGCCGGCGTTTATCCCGTTGAAGTTTTGAAACCTGGCAACCCTCTAAAGCACATTGCGCGCCTTCCGGTTCTTCTCAAAGAGATCGTCGAGCTTTCGAAGCGCCGCGAGAAGAAGACGGCCCATCAGTTCTCGTCTGAAGCCAAAGACCTTCTCGAAGGCCTTCCTGAGTACTACCAGCGTAACTTCCATTTCCAGGACGATGGCTATCTCTCAGATAAATCAGCCGAGCTTTACGAGCATCAAGTTGAAATCCTTTTCGGAGGAACGGCGGATGCCATGCGGCGACTGATCATCAAGCCTCTGAAAGAAA
>CAJYIL010000230.1 GCA_913774795.1 Pseudobdellovibrionaceae bacterium | reverse complement strand
CGAATGTGTTCATGCGAGAACTTGGTCTCGATTTTCAGAGCGTCTTCGGCGATCGCCTTTAACATAAGAGTTCCTCTCGACATTTTTCGGATTTTTTGGGGTTTGGGAGGAGTCCAGAACGCACTCGCGGAGTGGTGCCCGTTTTGAGGGCATGTAGCGATGAAATCGCAACGATTTTAGACTGTTTGCATACCTAGACCTTGCCATGCGCCGGTGTTCTGACTAAGTCCTTTAGCCACTGACCTTAAAGTTCAACAGGAGTCCTCATGAACGAATCGTTTTTGATCGCACCGCTGATCGCGGGTGCGGTTGGTTTGATCATCGCCATCGGTTTGTACTTCCGCGTGAAGTCGCAACCGGCCGGCAATGAAACTATGAACCGCATCGCAGGCTACATTCGCGAAGGCGCGATGGCTTTCTTGTGGCGCGAATATAAAGTTCTTCTCGTCTATTCGATCGTTGTTGGGCTCTTGCTTGGTTATGCGTTGGGTCCACTCGCAGCCGGCTGTTTCGTTCTCGGCGCGTTCTTAAGCTTGCTCGCAGGTTTCTGCGGGATGAAAGCGGCGACTTACGCGAACGTTCGCACGACTCACGCGGCCGCAGGCAAATCGAAAGCGGCGGCGCTCCTCCTCGCGTTTGACGGCGGAGCCGTCATGGGTCTCGCAGTCGCGGGTCTTGGCCTCGTGGGCTTGGGCGGCCTTTACTACGTCTTCCACACTGACACCGCAAATCTCGGCAAAGTGATTCACTCATTCGCCGTCGGCGCGTCTTCGATTGCGCTCTTTGCGCGGATCGGCGGCGGTATCTACACGAAAGCCGCTGACGTCGGTGCCGACATCGCGGGTAAAGTGATCGAGAATATCCCGGAAGATGATCCTCGTAACCCAGGCGTCATCGCCGATAACGTCGGCGACAACGTCGGTGACGTTGCGGGTATGGGCGCAGACATTTACGAGTCGATGGTTGCAGCGATCGTCGCGGCCATGGCGATCGGTCTCACGATTGATCCAAACGCTCTTTCGACATTGGTTTCGGGCGCTGACATCCGCACAACGGCGGTCATGCTGCCTCTCGTTCTCTCGACATTGGGCCTCGCGATCTCGATCTTGACGATCATCGTGACTCGCTTCTTCTCAAACGGTAGCCCGGCGATGGTTCTCCGCGTGGCGCTCCTTGTTCCGCCTATTATTCTTACGATCGTATCGTTCATCTTGATGCCAATGTGGGGCATCTCCCAAGGTGTCACGTGGTCGCTCGCGGCGGGCGCAATCGGTGGCGGTCTCATCGGTCTCA
Organism: Pseudobdellovibrionaceae bacterium; assembly: GCA_913774795.1. GTDB lineage: Bacteria > Bdellovibrionota > Bdellovibrionia > Bdellovibrionales > JAMPXM01 > CAJYOV01. The sequence goes on along the minus strand of CAJYIL010000230.1, from coordinate 2,537 downwards.
TCACCGATTACTACACGTCGGCTCGTCCGATCCGTCTCGTTGCTGAGGCCTCGCTCACAGGTGCCGGCACAAACGTCATCCGTGGTCTCGCAGTCGGTATGGAGTCGGTTGCTCTTCCTCTCTTGATCGTTGCGGTTGCCGCATTCGTTTCAGCGGAGTTCCTCGGTCTCTACGGCATCGCGCTTGCGGCTGTTGGTATGTTGGCCGGTACGGCCGTTGTCATGACGGTCGATGCTTACGGCCCGATCGCAGATAACGCGGGAGGCATTTCTGAAATGTCGGGTCTCGGCCCAGACGTTCGCGCGATCACTGACGAACTCGATGCGGTTGGTAACACAACAGCCGCGATCGGTAAGGGTTTCGCCATCGGTTCGGCGGTACTTACGGTTGTCGCGCTCTTCAGCGCGTTCAATATGGAAGTGAACCACGCACGTGCGTTGGCTTCGCTCGCTCCGATTTCTCTCGAGCTCACATCGGCTCGCGTGTTGATCGGGATCCTCCTCGGTTCGATTCTCCCGTTCCTCGTGGGTTCGACAACGATGACCGCGGTCGGTCGTGCGGCTCAAGCGATCGTTCTCGAGATCGGTCGTCAGTTCCGCGAAATTCCAGGTTTGCGTGAAGGCAAAGCAGAGCCTCAACCGGCTCGCATCGTCGACATCGCAACAGCAGCGGCTTTGAAAGAGATGATTCTTCCGGGCATGATCGCGGTCGTTGCTCCGGTGGTCGTTGGTTTCTGGCTCGGTCCGGCGATGCTGGCGGGTATGCTCGCAGGTTCACTCGCAGTCGGTGCGGCGATGGCTTTGTTCATGGCCAACGCCGGTGGCGCTTGGGATAACGCGAAGAAGTCGATCGAAAAAGGCATCTTGCCAGGTCACAAAAAAGGATCTGACGCGCACAAGTCGGCAGTTGTCGGCGACACTGTTGGCGATCCGTTCAAAGATACATCGGGCCCAGGCGTTGCGATCTTGATCAAAGTCATGAGCGTCGTTTCGCTCTTGATCGCGGGTCTCATCGCAACCATCGGCGGCTAAGTGCCACCTTCCTTTTTGTAGCTAACGCGCATCAAAAGCGCTCAGCTGTCGGGGAAAATAAAAAAGGCATCGCGGATTCGCGGTGCCTTTTTTATTTGTAGGAATTAATGCTGAAGTTAGTTACCCGACGGATTATCTGACGTGTAGTCAACGCACTGGAGTTGAAGCGAAAACTCGCCTTTCACTTCGGCGATCTTGCCGGACATGTTCAACGTGATCGTGCCGTTGTCCTCGGTACTCCGGGCGCTTAAGCCCTCCGCCAGTTTGCTTGACCACGAACCGCTCGAAAGAACCGCGGTATAGGTCTTACCGTGACCGCTGAAGTCGTTGATGTCGACAATCACGACCTCTTTGCCGAGGCGACTGACCGTCGATTGATCCAAAGAGACCGTCACGTCGTATTCGTTGTTCGCGCATGCCGTGATCAGCGGATGATGGGTCTTGGCTTGAGCGGCTGTCGCAAGAAAAAGGGCAGCGAGAGCGAAAACGGTTTTCATAACGAGCACTCCTCCGGTTGGGGCAATTAAAATCAATGTCGCAACGCTAGACACTAGGGCGGTTTTAGGCCCGCCGCTTCCAGCGTATGCGATTTGACTGCGCTCACGCGCGTCGGAGCCTTTAGGTTGCGAAAAGTGTTCCTTGCGTTCATCGCTCTCCTGCGATCTTTGATCTCATGGACTCTCGCTGGGAAAAACTCTTTCGGGAACGGATCGCAGCGCCAGATGGCGCGTTCGATCCGGCTCATGATCTTTTGCACGTTGAGCGTGTTGTGGCTTGTGCGCGATCGCTCGCGGTTTCAGAGCGCGCCTCTCTCGACGTCGTCATTCCGGCCGCTTGGCTTCATGACTTCGTCGTTGTGCCTAAAGATGATCCGCGACGCTCGCAGGCTTCTCGATTGAGTGCTGTTGCGGCCGTCGAGTGGCTCAAATCGATCGGGTATCCAGCTCGGTTTTTCGAAGCCATCGCGCACGCGATCGAAGCCCATAGCTTCAGCGCGGCCATCGAATGTCGCACGATCGAAGCGCGAGTCGTTCAAGATGCCGATCGTCTCGACGGAATCGGCGCCATTGGTCTTGCTCGTCTTTTCGTAACCGCTGGCCTGATGAGACGCGCGCTTTATTCCGACGACGATCCGTTTTGTGCGCGTCGAGAGCCCGATGATTCGTTCTTTACCATCGATCACATCTACCGCAAGTTGTTCGTCGTCGCTGAGTCATTGAAAACCGACTCGGGCCGCGCAGAGGGAGAGCGAAGACGCCGTGTCGTCGAAACGTATCTCGAAGACCTCAAGCGCGAGTTACCTTCGCCAAAAAATCCCTGACGTCTTTTTGCGTTTTCAAGCGGACGACGGTTTGTCCAGGCGGAGGAGTTCTGCTGGCTCCGTGAGACGGATCGATCGGGCACATCGAGTGTCAAATGAGTCGACAGTTTTGGCCGCTGGTTCTGGTTCTGTGAACCGGAAAATTCTTCTCGACACAAGTGACGCTCGCGCGCCTCATTCGCGAT
>CAJYIL010000229.1 GCA_913774795.1 Pseudobdellovibrionaceae bacterium | reverse complement strand
GTTTTGCGTAAGAGAAGGTATCCCTTCTCCCCGCTTTTGCCTGGAATCAGATAGTATGGTGTTTCGAACATCAACGGATCAACATCTTCGATATCGACGAAATCTTGAATGTCGAGAGTCTTCGTCGCCTTTGGATTGGCCTTTTCAAAATCGGCTTCATTCATCACAACGAACTGATTCGGCGAGTACTCGTAACCTTTTACGATGTTCTTTCTCTGAACTTCGCGACCGGTTTTTTTATTGATCTGCTTGTAACCGATCGGTGAGAAGTCATGCTTATCGAGCATGCGAAACGAAATGCGCTTTTGATCTTTGGCGCTCATGATCTCGACGGGAATGTTGATGAGACCAAATGAGATTGCGCCATTCCAGAGTCCGCGTGCCATGAGTGCCTCCCAAACTAGGGGCTACTATAGCGAACGCACCCTCCAGAGGGGCGTGACACTCCCATGAACTTTCATTCACATTAAACTGAACGTACCGCTTCGATCGCGGAGAGAACCGCGTCTTGGGCCGTCCACGCACCGATCGCGGCGAGCGCACTCTGAGAAAGATTCACGGGCAAATCGACTTTTCCGGAGGTAAACGCAAACATCACATCGCCGTCTGATCCGGTCGCATACGGCTCAATCACGCGCCCTAGCCCCATATGAACAGAGGCACAGAGGCGATGAAGCTGGACACGGTCGAGTTTCGCGTTGGTGATGAGAACACTGATCGTCGTGTTGCCGGGAGAATCAACAGAGCCCGCGATGAGGCCCTCACGAGTCGACACACGCTGGCCCGTCGCTGGATCAAAGTTGCCCGCGATGACTTTTCCCTCGCGGTTCACGATGCAGCCCGCGGAATTCACGACCGAGAGTGCGAAGACTTTCACACCTCGGAAAGATGTAAACGAAGCGCCTTGTCCCGAGGGTTCGACACCGTTTCGACCAAGCACTTTGCCAACCGAAACATTGCGACCCGCACCTCGTGCACCGATCCAAACTTGGTTGGCGATCGCACTTTCCCAGGCCTCGCGCCCGAGTGTCGCGTCTGGATAAAACGTGTCTTTGCGGTCGCGAAAATCGTAGACGATCGCGGCCGGTACCGCGGGGATCTGCAAAAAATCAGACGACTTTCTCTCTTTCATGATGGCGGCTTTCGCGCCTTCAGCCGCGGCGAGACCATAAGAAGATCCGCCAGCAAACATCAATCCATCGGCGGCACCCCAGGTGTTCTCAAGTGAAAGCGAGAGCAAATCGCCGACGGCCACCGCACCTCCTCGTGCATCGACAGCACCGAGGTACGAATCGGGAAAACGAAACGCCGTACAACCTGTCGCCGCATGAGGATGTTCGGCGGTGCCGACCGCGAAGTCGCCGAAGTCATATTGAAAAAGCTTTGATCCACGCATCATATCGTAGATCCATAGTTACTGATGGGACGTGGCGACAGCAACTTTTTTAAGGACTGTTTCGCCGAAGGAACTTCGGAAGCCAGCGTTTCCAAATAGGTTCATCGACTTTCGTCGGAGGCGGATTCACGTAAGGCAAATAGCCATACGCGACGCCGACCGTCTGGCGGATGTGCGATTGCTTCGTTCCGTCTGGGTTAATGACGCCTGAGTCGGGAAAGTAGGTCGCATTCGCCGCGAGAACGTAAGAGCCGTTTCGGATCGCGCCATTCACGAATGAAACCATCCCGGAGTTTTCTTGAGCCCAGCTCGTAGACAGTGCGAGCACGGGCATCTTCAGCTTCTTGTAGACGTTCATCGGGAACGACCCGTAGACGTCAGCACAGATGATGATTGCGATCTGACCCCACGGTGATTCGTAGTAACCAAGCTCCGTGCCGGCGCTCAAAAAGTCCTCTTCCTGCATAAACAGGGTCGCTTTGTGATACTTCGCGACGATCTGCCCGTCTGGATTAAATGCGAGATCGGAAGAGCGTCG
>CAJYIL010000228.1 GCA_913774795.1 Pseudobdellovibrionaceae bacterium | reverse complement strand
CAAGCGTTTGGACAAAGAGGCTGAGTTCCTCTTTTGGAGTTATAGCCAACGAACCCACATAGTAAAGCACCATCGCGTAAGAGATAGTCGACTGGTTTCCGTTTTCAGGGTTGTAGGCCGAAATCGGAACCGAAACACCCAGGTTCTGGTCATCTATATAATCAGTGAACTCGCGATCTTCTCGGCGAGCCTGATTGACGAAAGGCTTGTTCACGTATTCGCCACGCTTGTTGGCGGGTGCGATGACGGTCCCGTCCTTCGAGTTGATGATCATCGCTGACGTCACGCCCTCTTCGAGCTCGGCCGAGCGAAGATCGATGGCGGCGTCGTTGTGTTCAAGAACGTACTTTTTGTTGTTATCGCGCATGTTTCGCGCAATCGAGCGCGCGCGGCGCACCGATTCGTTTTGAATGTTCGCTTTCGTTGTCGCGACGATCGGGACAATCGAAAGAGCGGTCACGACCACAACGTAAACCAAAACGAGAAGGGCCAGCGCCCACCGGTAGGGAAGCGACTGCGCGATCGAGTACACGCCCGGCATCGCGACGTTTTCGACGTAGGCGTTGATGTTACTCAAGAAATCGTTTGAGCCGATGGGCTGAGCGAGATCTGGTTGGTCGTCGAGCGGTTGCGCCTGCGCTTGAACGTCTGTGAACTGCGGAGCTTGCGGTTGAGCATACTGTTGCTCTTGCAAGCGGACGGCCGCATTACCGGCCCAGGCTGGCATCGGAGGAGCTGCGTTCGGAACAACGGACGGCACGTTGAGGCTTTCGCCTTTTGTTTGAATGACATCGACCAAAACATCGTGGAGCGAGATTTTGTCGCCGATGTTCAAACGTTGATTCTGAATCTTAATCCCGTTAACAAACGTTCCGTTTCTTGAATCCAGATCGGAGATAATCAGCTTGTCGCCGACAGCCAGAAGGGTGGCGTGCTCCTTCGACACCGACGTCGAGGCGATCTTGACGTCGCAATTCGGCGCGCGACCAAGCGTGTGCTTACCTTCCTTGATCGGGTAAATGAGGCCGGCTTGGGGGCCGGTCAAAATCTTAATCGCCCACATGAAGCTGATCTCCGACTTCGATGGATTTTCCTTGGAGGCTACCGCTTGTCATCTCGAAGGCGTTGACCGCACCCGAAACGGGCCAGGTCACGCGCCATGGTTTCACGTCGCGCAAAATCGACTTCACTTTCATCTCTGGATCCAAGAACACGACGTCGAGAGGAAAGCGCATGAATGTCGTCTGAATCGAATTGCACGGCATCGAACGTGTGCCCTTGAAGAACAGCGCTTCGCCCAACGGTAGGCGGGCTCGACCCATGAGGCCGAACGCTTTGGCGAAGAAGGTGCTCGCGACTTTCGCGTCGCTCGCAATCTCCGCATTGTTCTTTGAGACATTCGTGATGCGCATTCGTTACTTACCTTGCATAAAGTTGAGAGCGACCGGAGCGAAGACCATGATCATGACCGCCGGCAAAATGAAGATCATGAGCGGGATCAGAATCTTTTGGGATGCGGCCGCGCCTTCTTTTTCGGCGCGGACGAATCGCTCAAGTCGCATTTGGTTCGATTGATCTTTGAGAACTTTTGAAATCGAAGAACCGGTCGAGTCGGCGTCGATGACGACGTTCACGAACGACGAAACTTCGTTCATGTCGAGACGGTTCGCCAGCCCACGCATGGCCTGCGAGCGCGAGGATCCGAGCGTGATGTCTCTCAAGACGCCGTTGAGTTCATCGGCGAGAACGGATTTGCCACGCGTGCGCTCGACGATCCGCTGAATACCGCCCTGGAAGTCGAGGCCGGCTTCGGTCGCTAGCGCCAGAAGATCGATGAAGAACGGGAGGTCGATGCGCACGCTCGTTTGACGAGTCTTGCGGCTTGCGTTCGCATGGCTGACCGGAATACGCCAACCGAAGATCGCAAAGGCAACGAAGACGATTGGTGACCATTCGAGATCGAGAGCGAAGTTCAGGATCACCAAGATGATCGGGAACAAGATGCCCCAAAGGATTTGCATGCCGATAAATTCGTCGACGTTGAGCTCAGACGACAAGCCCGAGGTGAGCAAAAGCTTCTCGATGTCCTTGCGACGCTTCTGGCTTTTGACTTTCAAGGCCCACTGAATCGTGAACTGGTGCGTGAGCGAACGCGACATCTCGATCAAACCTGATTTTGATTTGTCAGGTTCATTACCCGACGCCCACTGAAGAGCCTTCGAGTCTTCGTTTTTCGCGAACAACGTCGACACGAAGACGTAAATCGAAACGCCCGCGATCAGGATGTAAAGCATCGGAAGAAGCTGGTTCATATTTTTTGGCTTCCCATGTTCTGTCTTTCCGTTCTGTAATCGAAAAATGAGACTTGTCTTGGCTTCGCAGTCACCGCGCCGTCGCGAACTTCTCGAACGCGCCGGTTTTTCGTTTACAGTTTCCCCATCTCAAATATCGGAAATTCTGGATGAAAACCTGAATCTGACCGCGCGAATCGAAGACTTGGCGGTCAGAAAGGCCAAGGCCTGGATCGAGGGTCGCAACCCATCGGAATTACGAGATAATTTAGTGCTTTCCGCCGATACAGTTGTCGCTTTAGGTGACACCGTCTTGGGTAAACCTGAAGGTCCCGAAGAAAACCTGTCGTTTTTGCGACAGATGTCGGGTCGAGATCACGTGGTCATCACCGCCGTTTGTCTAGTGAAAGCCGAGTCGGGTGAGCTGGTCTTTGGTCATGGTTTGTCGCGTATACATTTTCGACAGCTCACCGAAGACGAGATGCGCGAGTACGTTTTGTCGGGCGACGGTCTCGACAAAGCGGGCGGCTACGGAATTCAAGGTGCGGCGGGAAAATTCGTCGATCGACTCGAAGGCGAGTTCGATAACGTCATGGGTTTGCCGATCTCGGTTGTTCGGTCGTTGCTCGAATCAAAGAATTGGCAGGTTTGATTGTGGCCGAATCAGTGGCTCAAAACTTAGCGAGAGTTCGCGCGCGAATTGAAGCGGCTTGCGTTCGCGCTTCGCGATCGGTGTCTAGCGTTCGACTTGTCGCTGTTTCGAAGACTAAACCGAATGACTTGATTAAAGAGGCATTGGCCGCAGGTCAAACCGTGTTCGGCGAAAATTACGTTCAAGAAGCGATTGCTAAAATCGGTGCGTTTCCCGAGGGAGAATGGCATTTCATCGGCTCTCTCCAAACGAATAAATCAAAACAGGTCGCAGGTACATTTGCACTGATCCACTCAGTCGATCGGCTCAAACTCGCGACGTCGTTGAATCAAGCTCTCGAATCGAAGACGGGAGTCGTTCAGCCGATTTTGCTTCAAGTCCACATCGGAGATGAATCTACGAAACACGGATTTTCTCTCGGAGAACTCGCGCAAGCCGCTCGAGAGATCAGCGCGATGAAGCAGTTATCGATTCGCGGATTGATGGCGCTTCCTCCGCTTGAAGAATCTGAAGACAAGTCGCGCGCTCACTTCGCGCAAGTTCGGGATGCGCTCGAAGTCGTACGCCAAGCGGTTTCGCCAGAACAACGTGCGGTCATTCGTGAACTCTCGATGGGAACGAGTGGCGATCTTGAAGCCGCGATTCTCGAGGGCGCAACGCTCGTTCGTGTGGGCACCGACATTTTTGGCGCTCGCGGCTAGACATCGCAGGCGAAACATCGCTACGCTGAAGGGGAGATGAACTACGGCTCCTTGTTAAAGCATCGCAAAATCGGATTTATCGGCGCGGGCAACATGGGGCAGGCGATGATGAAAGCTCTCATCACTTCGGGCACGGTCCCGAAAGAGCACATCTTCGCGACCAATCGCTCACCCGGCAAACTTCTCAAGCTGAGTGAAGCTCTCGGCGTCACATCTGTGAACACGAACGAAGAACTCGTCGACATGTGCGACATCATCGTTCTCGGCGTGAAGCCACAAGATCTCGTCGGCGTTCTCGAGCCGATCGCATCCAGTTTTCACGATGGACACCTCGTCATTTCGATCGCGGCGGGCTTTTCGCTTCAAACGTTGAAGCGTTTGTTGCCAGAAGTGCTCGGTCTCGCACGTGCGATGCCAAATACTCCCGCGACGATCCAAAAAGCCGTCGTTGGTTACTGTCTTGCTGAAGGCGCCGAGGCGTATGAAGCCTCGGTCGAGGAATTCTTAAAGCCTCTTGGACTCGTCGTCCCGGTCGAAGAAGGCGAGATGTTCGAGGCTCTGACCGTCAGCTGCGGAAGTGGGCCGGGATTCATCTTCGAGCTGATGCTTTACTGGCAAGAGTGGATGGAAGAACACGGGTTCGACGCGCAGTCAGCTCGCGAAATGGTCGTGCAAACGTTTGCGGGCGCCGCTCGTTTAGCCGAGGCCTCGCCTGACGTTTCGATTCAAGAGTTGCAAGACCGAGTGACCAGCAAAAAAGGCGTCACGGCTGCGGGCTTACAATCGATGAGAGAACTCGAAGTCGAACGGGCTCTTCGCTACTCGTTCGAGAAAGCCGTTATCCGCGATCAAGAGATCGAGCGGGGAACCGCAAAGCAGTAAAAGCGTTTGGGGGCCCGCCTTTTAGGGTCCGTGCGCGCGACGTTGGTCCTGATTGCCCGGCGGTTGTCTTGCGACGCGCCCTGCGCGCTCGGTACTCTGAAGGAGACCCCATTTCAAAGGACCGTTCCATGAAGATCGCACCGATCGATATCGCGCACAAAACGTTCAATCGTAAAGTCATGGGCTTAGACCCAGATGAAGTCATGGATTTCATGCGCGACGTCGCCGATCAAATGGAAGAGATCATTCGCGAGCGAAACGCTCTGAAAGAAGCGCTTCGCCAAAAAGAAATGTCGCTCATGGATTATAAAGAGCGCGACGAAACTCTGAAGTCGACGATTCAGACGGCGGCGAAAATGTCAGACGGCATTCGCGCAGACGCCGAGCGGGAAGCGAAACTCATCATCGGTGATGCGAACCAAAAATCAGAGATGATCTTGAAAGACTCGCGCGATCAATTGAAGCGCGTGTACCAAGAGATCGCGGATTTGAAGCGTCTTCGCATGCAGTTCGAAGTGAACCTCCGCACAATTTGCCAATCGCATATTCAGATGATCGATCAGAGCCACATGTCGGTTCCGGATCCTCAAATCAATCTCGCGCAAGCGCAGTCGCACATGAACGCCCCGGCTTCAGCTGTCGGCGCGACGGCGGCTCCCGTGACTCCGCAGCAGGCCTTCGCCGCTCGCGTAGCGGCTCAATCGGCCGCGATGGCCGCAACAGCGCAAGCGAACGCCGCAGCGAACACGCCGGTGTTTCAGCCGGCAGCGGGCGCGGTGGCGAATCAGGGGTTTGTGACG
>CAJYIL010000227.1 GCA_913774795.1 Pseudobdellovibrionaceae bacterium | reverse complement strand
CTGTATCTGATAAAGTGACAGTTCCGGCTGTTTCAGGAGGAGTTCCCAATGTCGACCGTTAAAATTTACTCGAAGTCTTACTGCCCTTACTGCGACCGCGCGAAGGCGCTCTTCAAAAGCAAAGGCGTTTCGTACGACGAAGTCATGCTCGATGATAAAGACGACGAGTTCATGGCGTTGAAACAAAAGACCGGGCTCATGACGGTTCCGCAGATTTTCATCAACGACACTCTTATCGGCGGCTACACCGACCTCGCGGCTCTCGACCGCGAAGGCAAACTCGATCCAATGCTCAACTCGTGATTGTTTCGCGCATTCTGCACGCTGGCTACATTTTCGAATCAGCCGGCGTGCGGATCGCGTTTGATCCTGTCTTCGAAACACCCTTCTCGACGAACTGCTTTCCATTTCCGGCTGTTGAGTTTGCGCCAGAGGCTCTCGCTGCCGCGAGTGCCGATGCCTCACTGGAAGACGGACTTCACTCTTACGATGCTGTCTTCATCTCCCATTTTCATGACGATCACTGCTCACTCATCTCGCTGAACGCGATTCCGCGCGCCACCCCTATTTATCTTTACTGCGTGCACGAAGAGCTTTTTGCGATGATTCGCGAACTGGGTTTTGTCGTACACCGACTGGAAGTCGATGCGCCGGTTGGGGTGGGCGGTTTCACCGTCACTCCTCGCTTAGCGCTCGATCCAGATGTCGATGCGGTTTACGAGATTTGTGCTGAAGGCCTCGCGGTCTTGAACGTGGTCGATGCCTGGATTGATCCGTCGGTTCTCGAGCTTCGCAAATCGTGGGATTTGGTTCTATGGCCTTTTCAAACGATGCGCGAGCTCGATCTTTTGATGCCGACGCAAATTGCGGCTCGGAGCGATGAAGAAATCGCCGAAGCCCGGCGACTGCCGCCAGAGTGGGTCGAGCAACTCACGAAGCTCAATGCTCGCTTTGTTGTGCCGAGCTCGTGCCAATTTCGGTTCGAAGAGTGGTCGTGGGCGAACCTCGCGTACTTCCCCATCACCTATGCGCAATTCGCTCGCGAGATTGCGCGGTCGACTCGCATCAATGCCGGCGAAGTGTTTGAACTCACGCCCGCCGCGTTCAACCGAATCGGTCGACTACCGTGGGTCAAACAGATGGGGCCGCAAGATGTCGACTACGAGTACGATGCCCGCATTTTCGAGGTTGCGCGGGCTAAAAGTGACGACTCGACGTCGCTCTCCCATCGCGGCGGCACTGGGTTGCGCTCGGGTCAAGCCCCGGGATCATTCGCACAGACCACGACCGACCTCGCGAGCACGACCGCCGAAATCGCTCGTCATTTTCCGGCGCTCACGGCCGATGAGCGCGCGCTCGTTGAGCGCTTCTGCGAAGGTGTCGACGTGACGCTCTTCGATCACGAGGGCCGCTCGGTCGGGAACGGCGTCACCGAAGCAATTGCTTACAAGGTTTATCGCGCGATGATCGCTGGCGAACAGATCACATCAATGTATTTGAGAAGCGAAGACGTCGACACCGACGAACTCATCGCAAAACTCTCGCAAGACCCGCTCGGCTACCAACGCGCTCAGCTCAAAGAACTCAAGAAACGCGCGAGGACTTCGTCGTAAGAGAGCCGTTTTTTCTTGGCCTCGCGCTCAATGCTTTCGTGGAACTCGATCGCCCGGCGCCACTCGGTTCCCTCTTCACGCTCGATGCGGTTCTTCTCGAGGTAATTCTTGAGATTTCGTTCGTCTCTTTCACCCTTCACAATTCTGGTGAACGCGAGACCGTCCCAAAAGCGTTTGCCGAAAGGCTTTCCTTTACGAGCTTTGGTGATGAATCGCGCGATCAGGCCCGTTGAGACCTTCATGAAGTTTTGAATGAGCTCGCGCGTTTTGAAACTGACGAAGAGATGAATGTGATCTCGCATGATTTCGAGCCCGTGAATGACGATTCCGTATTTCGAGGCCTTCGATTCGATGATGCGCCTGACTTCGAGTTTGTTTGAGATGAAGCTCTTCGATCCTCGCGCATGCGAGCTTTTCAAGATGAGATGAAGCTTCCGCTTTCGATCCAGAGGTCTAAAGACTTTTCGGCGACCTGACATATTCCCGCCATGCGAAATTCGCGAAGCCGAGAACTCAGACTTATTTTTGAAAAACGATCTCTTGCTAATTCAAAATCGAACTGCAACAGGCGGAAGAAAAAAAGTTTGAGTCAGGTGTCTTCCGTTTGCCAATCTTGGTTTACCACAACTTTGAAAGAACAAATGACGTA
>CAJYIL010000226.1 GCA_913774795.1 Pseudobdellovibrionaceae bacterium | reverse complement strand
TGACGTCGTCGTCGTAGGTGCAGGTCCCGGTGGTTACGTTGCGGCGATTCGCTCAGCGCAACTCGGCAAAAAAACAGCCATAATTGAACGCGAGTTCATGGGCGGCGTTTGTTTGAACATCGGATGTATTCCATCGAAGGCGCTGATCAGCGCCGGCCACTTCCTCCACCGCTTGCAACATCAGTCGGCGGAGATGGGCATTAATGTAAAAGGCGTCGCGGTCGACATGGCCCAGACGCAAAAGTGGAAGCAAAGCGTTTGTGAGCGCATGTCGGGCGGAGTCGATCAACTCCTGAAAGGAAACGGCGTTACCATCATGCGTGGTGAAGCGTCGTTCAAGACGACAACTGAGCTCACGGTCAGAATGTCTGACGGGAAATCAGAGTCAGTTACGGCGAAGAATTTCATCATCGCGACCGGTTCGCGTCCGATCGAAATTCCGGGCTTCAAATTCGACGAGAATTTGATCTGTTCATCGACGGGCGCGTTGGCGCAGTCGAAAGTTCCGCAAAGCCTCGTCGTTATCGGCGGCGGTTACATCGGTCTCGAGATCGGTGGCATGTACAACAACTTCGGTACGAAAGTGACCGTCGTTGAAGCACAGAAGTCGCTCCTTCAAGGTCTCGCTGATCCAGAGTGTGTACGCGTCGTCGAGCGTCGTCTCAAGAAGAACTGCATTGAGTTCATGATGGAGGCGAAAGCGAAAGGCTGGACAAAATCGGGCTCGGGCGTCGAAGTGACGGTCGAAGTCGGCGGCAAAGAACAAAAGATCAAAGCCGACAAAGTTGTCGTTACGGTCGGTCGTAAACCGAATTCGGATCAAGCAAATCTTAGAGGCATCGGTCTCGCGATCGACGAGCGCGGTTTCGTAAAAGTGAACGCGCAACGCCGCACGAACATTCCTCACATCTTCGCGATCGGTGATATCGCTTGCCAGCCGATGCTCGCGCACAAAGCGTCGCACGAGGGCGTTCTCGTCGCTGAAATTATCGGAGGAGCAAATCGCGTGTACGACGCGAAGACTGTTCCTTCGGTGATCTTCGTTGAGCCAGAAATAGCAGCAGCCGGCATGACCGAAGACGAAGCGAAAGCCGCGGGTTACAAAGATCTTAAGATCTCGAAGTTCCCGTTTGCGGCGAACGGTCGTGCGGTAAGCCTCATGGAGACCGATGGTTTCGTAAAGATGATCGCGGATGCAAAGACGAACGTGGTTCTCGGTATCCACATCGTTGGCCCTGAAGCCTCGAACCTCATCTCGGAAGCGGCTCTCGCGATCGAAATGGGCGCGCGTCTTGAAGACATCGCGCTCACCATTCACCCGCACCCGACGCTCGGAGAAACAATGATGGAAGCCGCGGAGGCCACGCTCGGCCACGCGATCCACATCATCCAAAAGCCACTCGCGAAGTCAGCACCGGCTGGCGGCAGAAGCGCAAACGCTTAAAGCCACCGCTGAAGAAGATTAGAGACGCCCACGCGTGAAAACGGTGGGCGTTTTTTTATGCGCGAAGGGTCTCTCGCAACGCGGTCTCGAGCGCGGCGCGCGCGCCGTGGTGAAGCTGCGTGTAGAACGGCTGCTCGAAGTAGGCCAAATGAACAGGAACCCGCACTTCGCTAAATCCCTTTACGACCTCAACGCCGCGAGTGAGGAGATGCTTGGGTGCGACGGCGCGGCCCAGTCCCATGTGAACGCTTTCGAGAATCGCGTCGATGTCTCCGACGAACATCCGACGAAACCCTTTCGGGAGCGATTTGCCTTGAGATTTGAAATAGTCGAGCGTTGTCGCGTCGTGTTCGTCGTGGTCAAGAAAGACGTTTGGGCGCGACTGGCGAGATTGGATTAAAACATTTCGCTCATAACCGACGAGGGTGTTGAGTACGCCCTGTCGACGAATCGGCTCGTTTACGAACACGAAATCTGCGCGCCCGTTCGTTAACAGTTCGGGCAGTTGCGAAAGCTCAGCGGTGAGAAGTTCGAGCTGAATGTGGTCATGCTTCAGGAGGAGGGGCTTCAGCGCCGGCAGAATCAAAGAACGAGTGATCGTTGAGAAGCCTGCGATCCGCAAAGGGCCTCGAAGATCGCCAGTCGATTTTGACTTTAGGCTCTCGACGAATTCAGCCTCAAGGCCCTCGCGAGCGTGGCAATAGCGGAGGAGACGCTGACCGACGTCGGTGGGTTTTGCGCCACTTGGGTCGCGCGTGAAGAGAGTCGAACCTAATTCATCTTCGAGGTTTTTGATTCGCTGAGAGAGCGCCGACTGTGTGACGCCGAGTTCGCTAGCCGCCCGGGTAAAATTCTGGGCGCGGCAAACCACTAAGAAAGCATCGAGTTGAAGAGAAGAAAGACTCATGAGTGATAAGTTAAAATGATGGCTCCATCGAATCAATCGGTTTTACAGATTGAGCGATCAGCGAGAGAACTGACCCATGAAAACACTTCTGATCACGTTCCTTCTCCTGTCCCAAACCGTCTCCGCCAGTCACGCTCACAACGACGTCTCGATTCACGGCATGTTCGTTTTCGGACGTTCGACGATCTACCTCAACCATTTGCCGATGTTCATGCCCAAGCATGACCAGCAGGCGATCTTTGAAGCGACGTTCGACGAGCGAGGGTCAGAGGCTTACGCCAAAGCAGGTGCGTTCGTGACCCTCGTTCCGGAGCCGATGTCGCTGCTTGAATTGATCCACGCGCCTCACGATTTTTATGCCGATCTTTACGACGGTCATTTTGAAAGAGGCGGCACGAAAATCGCCGCGCACGTTCTCGTCCATGTCGTAACTGTCGTTCACGCTCACCGAATCGGAGCCGCGTCACCGCAAGCCGATATTGAGGTCGGAGAGTGCCGCGCGCACTTCATCACCAAAGCTCCGGACTTCGACGAGATCACGTGCGGAGAAGTGAAAATTTACCGAGAAGACACCGATCTTCAGTGAGTTTTCAATCGCGTTGCGCGGTACTTTTTCATGTCGGGCATCGCGAGCATCAGATCTGTCAAAGAAG
>CAJYIL010000225.1 GCA_913774795.1 Pseudobdellovibrionaceae bacterium | reverse complement strand
AAATGGTGTGGTCTTACAGCGAAGAAGCCCTCGAAATCGGAAGCCAACTGGAAGCCAAAAGAAGCCAAGCCAGGTGATCTCCTGTGATGTCGAGTGATGCACGATAACGCCCAGATCTAATGAGACCACAGAGACGCTATTAATATTGTCGATTACTTAGATTGAAAATGCCCGAAATGGGCTTTGTAAAATGGCTCGGGAGGAGGGAATCGAACCCCCGACCAGGCGGTTAACAGCCGCCTGCTCTACCGCTGAGCTACTCCCGACCAAGAATAGAAAACGCGGAACAGTCAAACTAAGGGAGACGCCTAAAACCTGTCAAGGATTCAGGGGCCTAGGGGATGGAGATTCGCGAGCTTGATCAGATCTTCGAAGGCTTTGTCGAGGACCGGTGATGCGAACGTGCGGCCGGCGAAGCGGTAGACCCCGTCATCGGAGCGGTCGAGGTTTTCGCGGCCGCCGTCGATGTATTCGAACGTAACGAACGCCTTTGTCGGATGCGCCGCAGAAGGCTCGCGAGAGACCCCCGGCACTTCACAGTGCAGGCTCAGCCACTTCTCGACGTCCATCGACCCGATATCTTCGGGGTTCAAGTTATAAGCCTGCCAGTGGGCTTTCATCTGATCGCGAGCTTCTTGAATCTTGCGGCCGTCGGGCCAGATGATCGCGTGCACACGAGTTCGGCAGAGATTCACCGACTCCGGAGCGCCGGCCGGCGCAAGACCGACTTGCTCCATCCCTTGAGAAACCTTCTCGGGAGTCATGTTGTTAATCACATAAATGACTCCGCAAAGAGCCGCGACCAAAACGAGTGCTTTAAGTATGACGAGTTTGTTCACAGCTGAGTCTTATCGCGCGGTTGGCGACCAAGCAAGATCTGCCAATTCGCTCGAGACCGTTAGACTCAGGCGGCTCAATTCGCTACCCCTCCTGCCTATGAAAACAACACTCCTCGTTCTCTTGCTGTTTCTGGCAAATCAAGCTCATGCGGCCGTCTGGACCGCGACTTCTCAATGGTCGTCTGATGCCGAACAACGTTACCAAGACTGGGTTCGCACCAGCTGGAACATTCACACCTTCGAACAACCGGGCCCTCTCCAAGGCTTAAAACTCGACTGCGCGGATGCGGTCTACTCGATGCGATTGTTGTTCGCTTATCAAAACCGTCTTCCGTTTGCGGTGAAAGACCCCTCGTCGAATCGCGTGATCTCAAACGATATGTCTCGGTTTGATAAGGTGGGCGGAAGCGATCAACGCCTCCGGGCGTTTGCTCTTTATCTCTATGATGTCCTGGGCACCCAGAGCTTGGCAGACGACTCCTACCCTCTGGCTGCAAACCGCAGCGCGATCAAAGCCGGCGTTTTCTTGAAAACCGATAAGGCCTCGCACCATTCTTGGACCGTTCGCGATCTCTCGCGCGCGGGCGTTCCCTACTTGATCTATGCGTCTCGTCCTGCGGCGACGAAACTCCTCGATCGTCACTACTTCCCGACGATGGGTTTTTTGTGGGGACAACAAGATGCCAACGGCCGTCAAATCGACGCCAACTTGCAAGACAACGGGTCGCCAGCGGCCGCCGTCGGCTTCCGCATGTATCGTTACCCGCAAGATCTTTTGAAACCAGAGTGGCAAGTTCCGGGTTACTCGACCGATCAATTTTCGATGCGCAAAATTCAGTGGGCAAAGACCATGCAGCGCTCGCTTCAGCTCGCGGCCGAGACGTCTGATGAACTCGCTCTCCGTTTGCTCGGAGAAGCTTGCAAAGAAGTGAGTGACCGCGTGCCGTCGGTTCAAAACGCAGTGCGCGCGCAGTCGTCATCGACGTGCTTCAACGCTGTCCAATACGACGACCTCTCAACACCTTCGAAAGACTCGCGCGCTCGCGGCGTGTTCAAGGACTTAAAGAATGCAGCTTCGGCTTCGCTGACAACCCCAGTTCGCGAGAAAGTGTCGTCGGTTCTTGAGAATCGCAACTCGTCTTACTGCGTGGTGAATATCTCGTCGTCTCAGCAGTTGTCGCTGGGTCAGGCGATTGCGCTTTCATCAAAGTGGTCATCGAATCCGAACGACACGCTGGGCGCCCGTTGGGGACTTGAGCGTTCGCCGACATCTCGCGCGGCACGGTGCCCGGTTTACTGATGCAGAAACTGCGCATCGCACTCTTGGTGATGATCGTGTTCGTGGCGGTTGCGTCTTACGTAAAGGAGCGCGGTCGCTCGGTTGCGGAGTCGCCGTTTCCGGCTCCGTCACCTGTCGACGGATCACGAAGAGCGGCGACGCCGACCCCAACTCCAAGCGCGACGCCTTCGGTGTCACGCGTTCTCTCACCTGCAAATGTCGAAGTGGTTCGCGCGTGTTTGACGAAAGATCCTGCGCTTCCGCGCGTACATGTGGATGAAGCAACGACACTCGGTGATGTCCTTCGTGATCTCTCACCGACGACGTCTTCCGCCCGTCTCAATGTGCATGTGCGTAGGCCCGACGGTCGCGAAGAGCGATTGATCGTGCAACCTCCTGAAGGCGCGCGCGAATCTTTCAAGCTGGGAGCACAAGAGCTACGCGTTTTCGATGTCGACCGCGAGGGCTTGCCGATCGTGCGCGCGTTTCCTCGCGAACTGAAACGCGATTCGCTCACCCACGCGGTGAACGCATTTATCGGTGACGACGAAGTGATCTTCAGAGAACGCCGCGCTCAGTATGAATTCTCGGGCGGAGTAGCTTCGTCGGTCGAAACCGATGGTGCGATGAATGAGCTGCAACTACAGTTCGGGCGCACCACGCTCGGGTGCGCCTGGCAAAGCGGCGCCATGGACTGCGCCTGCCTTTAAGACGTGGTGAACGTTAAAACACCGGGAACGGGGCCCCGCGCGAGTGCGTGGGGAGCATTGGGCCTTCCCGAGACAAAACGAAAATGTAATTGAGTTAAAAATGGTGCACCGGGAAGGAGTCGAACCTCCGACCACGTGATTCGTAGTCACGTACTCTATCCAGCTGAGCTACCGGTGCCCCGTAAGAGAGAGTCTGTTATGGACGTGCGCGGCGAAGAAATCAAGCCATTATTCCGGCCAAAATCCGGGAACCTAGGAAATTTACTGACCATGTGCCCTTGCCTGTGGCAGGCTGCCTTTTAAGCCGATCAAAAACACGATCACTTTTGCGGAGTGATGGGTGAGTGGCTTAAACCAGTAGTTTGCTAAACTGCCGTACAGGGTAAACTTGTACCGAGGGTTCAAATCCCTCTCACTCCGCCATTTTTTTAAGCTTTTAAATAAAAGAACGGTTTCTGCTTCTCGGTGTCCTGGAAATAGAACGCGCGGTTGGCCGATGTGTAGAGTCGGTCGAGATCGGAAGAG
>CAJYIL010000224.1 GCA_913774795.1 Pseudobdellovibrionaceae bacterium | reverse complement strand
CTCGAGGCGCGCGAATGGCTCGAAGAAATTCCGGGAATCGGTCCTAAGACAAGCGCCGCGATCTTGATCTTTTCGACTTTGCGAATTCCGTTTCTCCCCGTCGACTGTCATCACCACCGGGTCGCCCAACGACTGGGACTGATTCCGAAAAAGATGGCGGTCGGACCTTCGCACAAGAGGCTCGCGGAGGAATTGCCGCCAGAGTGGAACGCTCAAAAAGTTTATGACAACCACGAAGTCCTCATGATTCACGGTCAACGTGTCTGCTTCTTTGAGAAGCCCGCGTGCTCGAAATGTGTCTTGTTGGATTTGTGTTCCGAGGGTCAGCGTCGGATATCAGAACGAAACGCGGGCGAAGAGTTCCGCCTGGGCGTTCGAGAATCCCGAGCCTGATGGGCCCGATGGGGTTTGCGGCGCCCCTTTGACCACGCCGTTCGCGAGAACCGGAAGATAGAAACGCGCCTGGATCACCGTGTTCGAAACCGCGAGAAGTTCGGCAAATGGATAAAACTCAACGCTCGTGCCGGGTGAAATCGCCTGATGCGATTCGATCTGCGTGCGTTGGCCAACGCCGAGCTTTACGATGTCGAAGCGTTTGCCGATTTCGGTGCGATCAAAGATGAGTCCAAACGCATCGTCATCGGCATAAGTCGACTGCACGTAGTAGCGACCGGTGAGATCGTTCGCGAGTTCTAAGCCTTCAACCAATTGAACTTCAGTGAATAGCGAATAGGCTAGGTGATGGAGGCCGTTCCTTTTCGATTGCGCCGCGACCGGAAGATAGTAGCGCGCCTGACCGTAAACATGGATGTCGACAGATTTGTAAAGCGAAGGATGCTTCACGATGATCGACGGGTCGCCCATCTCACGAACGTCTTTTGCCGTGTCGTCGTTCGATGTGTTGACGTAGTTAGCGGCGATCTGCGCACCCCAACCTGAAGAGTGCTCGGTTCCGATGAAGATTTCGTTCTTCATCATGTAGTTGCGTCCGCCCGGTGTCTGAAGTTCCTGCGAGCGCCCCATCGATGTTGTGTTCTCGAAAGCAAAGTTGAACTTGAATTCAGACGGCGCTTGGGCTGCGATGCGAGTTTGCGCTCGTGCGACCGGCTGAACGTTGCGGAGATAGATTTTAGATTGCGGTTGTTCCACTTGCACAACAGATCGCGCGGCACGAACCGGAACTCGCGGTTTTACGACGGTGACTTGCTGGCGTGGTTTTACGTCATCGAAATCAAGAGTGTCTTCGATCGCTGCGGGCCGAGTCTGGTTCGAGACCGTAACCACGGGCTGCGGATTGAAGGCCTCGTCGATCGCATCACGACGTGCGATGCGTTTGGGTGCTTTCGGGAGTTTTGAAGCTAGCTTCGTCGCTTTCACGCGCTTCGATGTCTGCGCTGCCGATAAAGTTGTGGGTGCAAAAGATCCGAGCGCAGATTCGTCGACGTTTGAGCCCGTGTGAAGTTCGATCGGCTTGCTCGAACGCTTCGACGCCGGCGCATCGATCTCCGCGAGCGAAGACGGCTCGATCAGATCAGGATTTTCATCTTGGACGACAGATTTCTTAAGAGCTGATTTCTTCCACGCATCATCAATCGAGCCGCCGCGAAGACGCACGACTTCACGCTTGTCATGATATTGGCGATTCGACGAGCGAGCCGCGATCTCGTCGCCGAGTTCACCTTCGCTCACCGCTGGTGCACTTCCGTCGAAAACGATTTTCATTTTTTTACGAGCGGGTTTTTTATGCGTGCGCGCTTCAAGCGACGGCGTCGTCAGCAGCAAGCCGAGAACGGCGGCGGCTAAGGCGATGGCTTGAATGATGCGCACGTATGATTTTCCCATTCGCATGAATGGAAGTGCATCGGCAGTGCCAAACGCGATCTCTCACCTAACGCCGTTGAACCATCGAGTGTTTCATAGTGAGACACCCTCGCGGACGCCCCGCGCGTCCTCCCGCCAAAAAAGGGTAGCTGCTTCTTTTCCGGATAGCAGCTTGTTTTCCGGAATCGACCGGATGGATTCGGATTCGAGTTCGAAATTATCAGTGACCGAGTCTGCGCTTGGAATTGCATTCTGGCTGCGCATGCCACACAAACCGCGCCCACGTAGCAACGAGTTCCCTTATCACATCACCGCTCGCGCTAATAACCGCGAGCGGTTTCCGATTCCTCTCGACGAGGCATGGGACCTGTTCTCCGACTATCTTTATTTCATCTCTATCTGCTTCGGCATTCGTATCCATTCTTTTGTACTTATGCCGAACCACTTTCACCTCATCATGAGAGATCCCGAGATGAAGCTCGCTGAAGCAATGAACTACTTCATGAAGGAAACGAGTCGAGCAATGGCTCAGAGCTCTCGCAAAATAAACCGGATGTGGGGATCCCGATATTCGTCTTCGCTGATCACGTCCCCGCTCTACTATCTTCACGCCTACCGTTACGTTTACAATAATCCGGTACGAGCAAAACTCAGTGACACTCCTTTTGCCTACCCCTACTCGACTCTAAGAGCGTTACTGGGCGAAGGCTCAACGATCATTCCACTCGAGCCCGATGACACGCTTTTCGAAAACTTTGAATCTGCTATTGAATGGCTGTCGACTCCGCAAAAGCGATCAGAAATCGAGTCGACGAGACTCGCGTTGCGCCGAAAGGATTTTCAACTT
>CAJYIL010000223.1 GCA_913774795.1 Pseudobdellovibrionaceae bacterium | reverse complement strand
GGTCACCGCGATGCGGAAGTCGCGGCCGTCGTGCGTGAAACGATTGATCTCGCGTGGAGTTTTGGAGCGTGCGAGCCTTATTCGCTCGAACTCGCCGAGTGGATGACCGGTCGTCTACCTTGGGTCGAGAAACTTCGCTTCGTTTCTTCGGGAACAGAAGCCGTGATGAGCGCTCTTCGTGTGGCGCGAGCCGCGACCGGACGCTCGAAGATTCTCAAATTCGACGGCTGCTATCACGGTCACGCCGATAGTCTTCTCGTCAAAGCCGGTTCAGGCCTCGCGGGCGACGCCTCGGCCGACAGCGCGGGAGTGACGACCGAGTTAGCGGCATTGACGCTGGTTGCTCCGCTTGACGATGAAGCCGGTCTTGAAAAGGTTTTCGCTGAACACAAAGGGCAAATCGCGGCGGTTATCATCGAACCTCTTCCGGCCAACTACGGACTTCTCGAGCAGCGTCTCGATTTCTTGCGTGCGGTTCAGAAAATCGCGCAAGCTCACGGCGCGCTTCTTATTTTTGACGAAGTGATCAGCGGCTTTAGAGTCGCACTCGGCGGAATGGCGCAGCTCACGGGCATCAAACCGGATCTCTGCACGTACGGAAAAGTCATCGGCGGAGGATTCCCGGTCGGTGCCTACGGCGGTCGTCGTGACCTCATGGATATGGTGGCGCCCAATGGTCCGGTTTACCAAGCAGGAACACTCAGCGCGAATCCGGTCGGCATGCGCGCGGGACTGGCGACGCTTCAGAAAGTCGTTCGCGAGAGCGTTTACGATTCGCTCGAGAAAAAAGCCGCGCGCTTCACCGGTGATTTACAAAAGGGCTTCGATAAAATCGGCGCGCCACTTCACATTGCACGAAACGGCTCGGTTTTCTGGATTCACGGAAAAGCCGACGGCGTCATTCGCCGTCTGACGCAAATTCCGAAAGATCACGCGACGAATTTCAAAACGATGTTCCATAAGTGCGCTGACAAAGGCGTTTACTTAGCCCCGTCGGGTTACGAAGTCGGATTCATCGGGCATGCGCACACCGATGCGATTCTCGATGAAGCCTCGGCCAAGATCATCGAAGCCGCGAAAGAAACCTATGGGTGATCGAGCCAGTGGCGTGAGCGCGACTCCGAATATCAGTGGTCTCGATGCTTCAACGGTCATTCGTCGCAAGAGTGCGGCGAGCCAGTCATGGCGTCTCTGGGCCGTTGCCGCGTGGCTCGTTTTTTCGGTGGCGCTTGCCGTTTGGTGGTTGATCTTCGGGCTTCAACAATCCGCGCGCCTCACGGAGCTCGCGGCAGCCGGCAATTCGGCGGTGACCGGCGAGATCGCACGCGAAGTCACTCGTCAGCACCGAATGCTGATGAGCGAGGGCGTGACTTTAGTCATCATGCTTTTGTGCGGTGGAGCAGCCCTTCTCTGGTCGATCGGCACAGATTTAAAACGGGCGCGCCGTATCCAAGAATTTTTGGGCGCGTTCACGCATGACTTAAAAACCTCGTTGAGCAGCTTGCGTTTGCAAACCGAAGCTCTGGAAGAAGATCTCAAAGACTCGGGCCAAGCGCGGCTCGCCAAGCGTCTCGTGAAAGACACCGTTCGACTCGAGCTCCAACTTGAAAACTCGCTTGCGCTGGCAGCACCCGAATCTGAGTCGCCTCTTCTCATGGAACCTGTCGAGCTCGGAGAACTTCTGGAGACACTTTCGGCCTACTGGCCCGATCTTGTCGTAAAGATCGAAGGCGAGTCGGTCGTCTCGGTCGATCGGCGTGCCGTCGAAAGCATCTTTAAAAATCTCGCGCAAAATGCCGTGGTCCACGGGCGCGCGTCTCGTGTCACGATTGACGTCAAACGTGAAGGGCCTTGGACGCGTGTTCGATTCGCCGATGACGGGCGAGGCTTTCGGGGAAATTTCTCCCGTCTCGGCCGCATGTTCGAGCGTCATTCGTCGACATCGGGGAGTGGCCTCGGACTTTCACTGGCGATGAAGCTCGCCTCTCGAATGGGCGGCGGACTCACGGTGCTCGACGTGCCAGAGGGTTTCGCCGTCGAAGTGATTCTCCCTTCATCAGTGGTTGCTGGTGAGGCTCTCGCATGACGAAACTTCTTTTGGTGGAAGACGACATTCTCTTGGGTGAAACGCTGATGGAGCGTCTCGCGAAAGAAGGCTACGCGGTCGATTGGGCGCAAACGCAAGCAGAAGGCGAAAAAGCTTTGGCGGCGGGTTCGTTCGATTTGGTTCTCCTCGATGTCGGTTTGCCGGATGGAAGTGGCTTCGATTTAGCTCGCAAGATTCGTTCGTCCAAAGAAGTGCCGATCGTCTTTATGACGGCGATGAATACAGCCGAACACCGGCTTGAAGGCTATGAGATCGGCGCCGAAGAATTCATTCCGAAGCCGTTTCATTTGAAAGAACTTCTTCTTCGCGTGAAACACGTTCTTGAGAATCACGCGGCCTCGCACGCCGTACGGGTGGGTGCACGAACGATCGATTTCGATGCGCAAGCGGTCGTCAGTGCCAATGGCGAGCGCGAATTTTTGGCCGCGCGCGATTTCCAACTTTTAAAACTTTTGGTTGAGAGTGCTCCTCGCGTCGTTTCACGCGACGAGATTCTCGACAAACTTTTCGGTGAAGACCACTTCCCGAATCATCGCACCGTCGACAATGCGGTGGTGCGACTCCGCCAAGCGTTAGGCGGCGGGTCGGAGACGATTCGTTCGGTTCGGGGTGTCGGTTACCAATGGGTAGGTCAAAATGGCGAATGAACGATTTCAGAATGCGTTAAAGCGAGTCCCGCAAGCGATCCCTCCGGTGTGGTTCATGCGACAAGCGGGTCGCTACCATAAACATTACCAAGCCCTGCGGGCGAAGCACTCGTTCATGGAGATGTGTAAAGATGCTGATCTAGCCGCTGAAGTCGCGATGGGTCCGATCGAAGATTTCGATTTCGATCTCGCGATTCTCTTCAGCGATCTTCTCTTCCCGCTTGAAGCCATGGGGATGGGTTTAGAGTACAACCCAGCTCCGACTCTCGCGTGGGCGCTCGATGATTCCACCATCGGTCGACTCCGTTCTCCGTCTGAAGCCATCGCCGGTCTTCGCTTTCAAAAAGACGCGATGGCAGCCACCCGCAAACGACTTCCAGCATCGAAATCTCTCATCGGTTTTGTCGGTGGGCCTTGGACGTTGTTTGCGTATGCGGTCGAGGGTTCTCACAAAGGGGAACTCTCGCAAGCTAAAAAGCTCGTTCATCTGTTCAAACCGTTTTGCGAAAAGCTCGTCCCTTTGCTTGAGCAAAACATCGCTCTCCAACTCGAGGGCGGCGCCGAAGTCGTGATGGTTCTCGATACGGCGGCAGGTGAGCTCTCGCCAATGATGCTCACCGAGCAAGTGGATTCGACGATCGGGCGACTGGCGAAGAAGTTCCCGGGGCAGCTTGGCTATTACGCAAAAGGTATTCAGCCCTCGCATCTGGTGCACCCACTGTTTCGCGAGCGCGGTGTGCTCGGTGGTCTTGGCTTCGATCATCGCTGGGACATGGCTTCGGCTTTAAAAACGCAGCAGCTCGGTTTCTTACAAGGCAACTTCGACCAATCGCTTTTATTTTTAAGCGCGGCGGATTTCGAAACGCGGGCACGCGAA
>CAJYIL010000222.1 GCA_913774795.1 Pseudobdellovibrionaceae bacterium | reverse complement strand
CGATCACTTCGTCGACGAGCGCGTAGCCTAAATCGAGTTTCGTCGGGAACTGATGATAGAGCGCACCCTTCGTCATCGAAGTCTCTGCTACAATGTCGTCGATCGAAACGCCCTGAAAGCCGTTTTCGAAAACCAACCGAAATGTGACATCGAGAATCTCTTTACGAGACGCGATTAGGTCGCGTCCACGACGTTTGCCCATGAAATGACTCTAACAAATTACAACGTCTTGCACAACATACTAGATAGTATGTTAGAGTGAGAGACATCGGAGGCGCAGTGGTTTTAAACATCGGCATCGGTCTTGGGCTTTTAGTGATCGGCTTTTTGATTTACATCGCAAAGCGGCCTAAGCGCTTCAGGTACGAACGCAGCGGATTGATCCAGGCGCCGCCGGAGGTGATTTTTCCGTACCTCAGCAGGCTGAGTCTTGGTGCGAAGTGGTCGCCCTTTGAGCAAGCGCCCGACATCAAAAGGACATTCGGAGGCGTAGATGGGCAGGCGGGTTCGTTTGAAGAATTCGAAAGTTCGAAATCCGGCTCAGGTCGAATAACAGTCAACTCCGTGAAGCTAAATCAGGAGGTCGACTTGCGGCTAGAGATGTTCAAGCCCTTCGTCGCCGATAACCATGTCGTTTACCGCCTTAATCCAGAGCCAAACGGAACGCGCTTCGTTTGGGTCATGGAGGGGGAAAACGTTTTCATTGGAAAGTTGGTTGGAGCCCTAATTGACTGTGAAAAGATGGTGGCCGGCCAATTTGAAGTCGGCATCTCGAATTTGAAAACACTTATTGAGGGAGGAGAGCGGCGATGAAACACCAAAGAACAAAATTTCCGAACGTGCTTTACGTCTTCACCGAAAAAGTAGGTCCTTTTATGGAGACCGCGCAAAAAGCGTGGGAAGAAGCTCATCGCGATCTACCGAAAGAGAATAAAACGGGTGCGATGGCGCTCTACCGGTTCAAGCCGGAGATGACGTACCGGGCTGGCTTTATCTATTCCGAGAAGCCAAGCCGTATCCCTAAAGGATTTCGTTACGAAAAGTTCGATGGCGGCGGTGATTTCGAGTGCTTTGAGGTTGTGGGCTCTTACGATCAACTCCCGAGGGCCAGTGGAGACGTTTGGGCGGCCGCTCAGACGCTCTCGCTTCGAGACGGGTGGGCCATTGAAAATTACCTGAATGACCCCGACACGACTCCCGAGGCGCACCTCGTCACTCACATCCTGGTGCCGGTGAAATGAAGATCGGCGCTTAGGCCGGTTTCGTTTGCTGTCGATGCAGATATGCGAGGAGGCGCTCCGGAAGAAAACGAGCGCCCATGCCTTGAATCTTCGAAAGAAGCGATGACGCAATAACGTGATCGTCACCTCTCATCAAAGCGACGAAGCCTTGATGGGCCACAGCCGACGCTCTGTCTTTCGACTTATGACCGACAACCGTATCTTGCATTCCCGAGCGAGCAAAAATTGGAGTGTCGGTTGCGCCGGGCATGAGACAAGTCACTTTAACCTTTGTGTCTGAGAGTTCGTTTCTGAGCGCCTCACCGAACGACTGCACGAAAGCTTTCGAAGCGGCATAAGTTGCGTAGAGCGGACCTGGCATGCGTGAGGCAATGGATGAGGTGAGAAGGACTCGCGGCCTCTCGGACGAAAAGAGTTTCGGGACCAACAACTTCGAAAGGACCACGACGCTCACGATGTTTGTGTTCACCAGCTTAAGTTCTTCATCGAGAGCGTTGTGCCTGACGAAGTCGCCGTAAACAGCCATGCCGGCATTTAAGACAAGCGCGTCAAGCGAGCGAACGACTGATGCGAGATGGTGGAGGTTGTCGTCAACGGAGAGATCAAGATGATAGGCGTCGACGTGAACGCCGAGGGCGCGAAAGTCCTCGGCGCTCGAGAAGATGCGCTCCTCATTGGCCACTACGATGAGATCGTAACCGTTCTCGGCGAACTCGCGCGCGAGATGGTATCCGATTCCGGTCGAAGCTCCGGTGATGAGCGCGATCATCGCTTACATCTTAATGACGACTTTGAAGACGTCGTCTTTTTGTTTGTGGAACTTGTCATACATCTCAGGGCCTTTCGTGATGTCTACGCGGTGAGTGATCACGAACGAAGGATCGATCTCATCGTTCATGATGCGATCGAGGAGGGGCTTCATGTACTTTTGCGTATGCGTTTGACCCATCTTGAGCGTCAGCGCTTTTCCGAAGGCCGCGCCGAATGGAATCTTGTCGAGGAGACCGCCGTACACGCCAGGAATCGAAACAGTGCCACCCTTCTTACAGGCTTGAATCGCCTGTCTCAAGGCGTCCGGGCGATCTGTGGCGAGACCCGCTGCCGCTTTTACGCGGTCGATCGTTGCCGTGACCGTATGGCCGTGAGCTTCGAGGCCAACCGCATCGATACAAGAGTCCGGTCCGACTCCGCCCGTGAGATAGTTCAATTCGTCGAGAATACCTTCGACGTCGGCAAAGTTAATCCCGATCGCACCGGATTGACGAGCGAGATTCAAACGACCTTCGTATTCGTCGATCGCGATCACGCGCTCAGCGCCGAGCATGAAGCACGACTTGATCACCATCTGACCGACGGGACCACATCCCCAAACCGCAACGGTATCACCCGGCTTGATGTTCGCGTTCACCGCTGCCATGTAACCTGTCGGGAAGATATCGCTTAAGAACAAGACTTTTTCGTCTTCGATCCCTTGGGGCACGACTAGCGAGTTTGTATCGACGTGCGGAACACGGATGTATTCCGCTTGTCCACCAGCGTAGCCGCCGTAGATGTGCGAATAGCCGAACAACGCCGCACCACCGTGATCATACAAAGTGTCGCCGAGCGCGGCGTTCGGATTCGTGTTTTCGCAGAGCGAGTACTCTTCATCACCGCAGTGCGAGCAGTGACCGCAAGCGATGTCGAATGGAATGACGATTTTGTCGCCGACTTTCACGCGCTTCACGTTCGGGCCGACTTCGACGATCTCGCCCATCGTTTCGTGACCGAGGATATCGCCTTTTTCCATCGACGGGATGTAGCCGTCGTACAAGTGAAGATCGGATCCACAAATTGCGGCCGTCGTCACCTTGATGATGGCGTCTGAGGGATTCAAGATCCGCGGCTGCGCGACCTCTTTCATCTTAACGTTGTGTTTGCCTTCCCAGCAGAGAGCTTTCATTGGAGTGAATCCTTTCAGTGTTTCAATTCTTGTTCGCGACCGTTCGGCTGACCTTCGACTGTCGGCACTTCGCCAGTCTCCATGTACGCCTTCAAACGACGAAGGTTGATGTAAGACGCCGATTTCGGATCGCCGCCGAAATACCAAGCGAGGACGCCGGTGACTTTTCCTTTTTCATGATCGGTCGAGGTTCTCATCGAAACGAATGTTCCGCGTCCGCCGGGAGCTCGCTCAAGCGACACCGCGCCCACTTGATTTTTTTCGCCGACCGCGCCCCAAACAAGGAGAGAGCCCATTTCTTCAGCGATAATCTCGGAGTCGTTTTCGTGATGTTGACCTTGGTGATCGAAAACCCAATGCGAGCGTTTGTCGTCAAGGACTTGCACGCTTGCAAGACCACGAATGAATTTGGGCATATTGGTCATATCGCGCAAGAACGCCCACACCTCTTCGATCGGTTTAGAAATCAGGACCGATGCGGGGTGGAACGAGGAATCTTCGTTGAAATATTTTGAGGGAATCGGTTTGCGAACCTGCAATTCGGATTCGCGCAGGGAATCGGTTTTCGCCATGGTAGAGCCTCCTTCAGGAGATCTACTCTAGAGAGCTAAGTTAAATTTTACGTGAAGCTGACGTCTGGATTCTGCGCGCTTAGCTAAACATCGAAGGGCCGCCGCGTTTTTTCTTCGGCTGTTGATTCCAAAGATAACGTTCGAGGTCGAGAGTCCCTCTGTTGACGACGACGCCTTCTTTTTCGAGGAGTCGTTTTTGTTCTTTGAACGCACTTGATCTGGGCGGGAGCGAGATTTTTCCCTGCGCATTCAAAACTCTTTGCCAAGGCAGCTTGTGACTCTCGGCGCACGCACTCAAAATCCAGCCGACCGCTCGAGCGCTGCCGGGCTTGCCGGCAAGACGAGCGATTTGCCCATACGTCGCGACTTTCCCCCGTGGAATTTTTCGAACCCAAGCCATCACCGACCGTGTGAAGGAGGTCATTTTGATGGAATCTTGAATTAGGGTTTTACGTGGCTGAGGCATTTGTCTATGTTCTGCCCAAATGCGATTAGGCTTTCAAGTTCTCAAAGAGTCGAGCGGATGTGCAGCGCGCACGGCCACGTTCATGACATTGCACGGTCGGGTCGATACTCCCATTTTCATGCCCGTCGGCACCCAAGCAACCGTCAAAGGACTCACGCCCGAGTCATTAAAGCTCGTCGGCTCAAACGTTCTGCTCGCAAACACGTATCATCTGATGCTTCGGCCAGGCGTCGAGGTCTTCAAAAAATTTGGCGGCATTCACAACTTCATGAAGTGGGATCGTCCTGTCCTGACCGACTCCGGTGGCTTCCAGATTTTCTCATTGTCGAATGAGCGGAAGATCACGGAAGAAGGCGCCAAGTTTAAATCCTACATCGACGGAAAGACGTTCC
>CAJYIL010000221.1 GCA_913774795.1 Pseudobdellovibrionaceae bacterium | reverse complement strand
ATTCAAAACGCCTTCGTCATGCGCGGTTACCAAACCGGCGTCTTCCTCGGAAAAGACATGCTCACCGCGACTCTCGAGTACCGCTTCCCGCTGATGTACTCGTACCGCTCATTCGGAACAGCGCCGTTGTTCTTCCGCCGTCTCCATGCGGCGCTGTTTGTCGATGGCATCACGCTCGACGGAGTCTCCTTCCGCTCCGATGTGAACGCGTATCAACGCGAACAGTTCGGCGCATTTCACGTCGGCACCGGCATCGAACTCAAAGCCGACACAACGATGTTCTACTTCATGCCCGTGCAATTTATCTTGGGCGGTTATTACGGTCTCGACCGCACGCTGAATCCTGACGGCTTTTTCCCGTTCATCGGCTTGGGAATTTAACACTCGCGCCTCGGGATTGGTCGGTCTCCCCCGGAAACGCCCGTCGGAAGATGTCTTTCTTCATTCCTTCCTGACGTTCTCAGACCTCGATCTCTTTTCCGCCCTCAGGCGGGCGCGCCTTCTTTCTCTCTCGTGCCCTATCTTGAGCGTCGGTTGTGCGCGTTATTTAGCTGCGCCGAACCAACGGTCAACATAGGGCACGCGAACCAGTCGGCTGCCCTGCCGAACGCTGCCGCCCGACGGCTGCGGGCGAGAAGATCCTGCGCGGAACATTCGAAGAGTATGTCCGACGAGTTGAGCGGCCTGGTCGGCGTGCGGACTGTGCGCGAGGGCTTCGCGCGTGAAATGGCGGCTGAGGTGAGCACGGCGCTTGCTCATGCGGTTGTGCAAACACTTTTCCCTCGAGGAGGAAATCATGGCTTCTATCAACTCCGTCACGCTCATGGGCAATCTTGCAGCTGATCCCGAGCTTTCGACTTCGAAGGCTGGCCAGGCTTGGTGCAAATTCCGAATGGCGACGAACTACACGCACCGAACCGAATCCGGCGAGAAACAACAAATCACCGAGTGGCACAACGTGAAGGTGTTCGGCAAAACGGCCGAGCACTGCCACACGTATTTGCGCAAAGGTCGCACCGCACTTGTCGAGGGGCGATTACAAACTCAGCCGTACAAAAAGGCCGATGGGACCGACGGTTACTGGACAGAGATTGTGGCTCGCAAAGTCGATTTTGTCGGCGGCGGTCGAAAGGTAGACCTCGAGTCTGCGGTCAGCGCGAATCAAGTTCCGTTCTGATCACGCGGCCAAAGCCTCTCCCCGCGCTGCTGCCCGGAAATCACGCAGCGCGGGGCAAGGCGGCCCTCTTGACAAACAAAACCTGAGTTGAAACAGTTATGTTATGCCGCATTGCGCGCATGAGGG
Source organism: Pseudobdellovibrionaceae bacterium (assembly GCA_913774795.1). GTDB lineage: Bacteria > Bdellovibrionota > Bdellovibrionia > Bdellovibrionales > JAMPXM01 > CAJYOV01. The sequence goes on along the minus strand of CAJYIL010000221.1, from coordinate 1,428 downwards.
GTAAATGGACAAACTCAATTGGATTAAAGATCTCGTTCGCGCCGAACAGAAGATGGAAGAGTCTGGCGTCGTCGATTTCAGCTTCGGATTTGATCCGCAGCAAATCCTGACGAGCGAATCGATCACCTTTCTTGAGTCCTTAAAGTCTCAGTTCATCGAAGCCGCGTCCTCTTTCAACCAACTCAAGGGCTCGACCGTCGGTCGCGTGAAGATTTACGGCATCTCAAATACACACGCCGACTTCATGTTGTTCCGAAACGGCTTTAAACTGATTTTCTCTCTACGCGAGCCCGGCATCATCGGCATTCGCTTTCACTACGTCGGCGCGGGCTTCGTGCAAATGCCGGCAGCATCGGATAACGGCGCAAAAATTCCGGCCGGCGAAGAAGATCAACTCGTGGCTCGTTGGGGTGCGTTCGGCGATCTCGTCTGGACTTACCAAGAGCAGAACGTCAAAGCGGATTATCTCGTTCGCTACTACATGACCCGCTTTATTCGCGAATCGGCGAAGTAAGACCCAACCAGATTTTGCATTTAGGTGACGATATCGAGTCGTCCGTGGCGACGCTCGTCTTCGACCACTCTTAATGAGAGCGGATTCGTGGTGGCGACTCGCAGTTTGACCAAGTCGCCTTTTTGAAGTTGGCGCTTGGTTTCGTTGGCGGCCCGAGCGAGATCACCATTCAAAGAAATGATGAGTTCGCCAGCGCCGAGGACTTCGGCGACTTTCGCGTTCACGACGTCGCCTACTTGAAGTCGATCGACGAAAAACTTCATGTCGTCAGATGTCCGAGCCGTCGATGCGCGGGAAGGTCACTTTGCGAATCTGCCCCGCGGCCGCGCTCTTCGCGACCGCTCGCGCGTTTGCGAGATCGTTTGCCGAGGTTGCCGTATTTACATTCGGGCTGGCGGCTGGTTTCGCCGACGATCGGAGAGCCGCCTGTACTTTCGCTTGCGCCGCCGCTCGCGCGAGCACCGGATCCTTCACGGTCGACGGAGTCGGAGTCTGGTGCGCGGTTTGCGCAGCGACAGGCGCGCTTGCTACAGCCGTGCGAGCCGGCTGTCCCGCGCCAGGAATCTGGCTTGCGGCATCGAGAATGCCCGGAATCATCGACGCCAAATTCTCGATCGGTGCAAACATTTGACGAGAGTCAGCGGCTTCGCCTTCGCGAACGGCTTTACGGAATTCCTCGCCAAGCTTCTTCAAATGATCGGTCTCCACCTTTGGAACTTCGAAAGCGGCGGCTTCGCGATTTTTGTTATCACGTGCCAGCTGCATGTCGAGATTTTGCATTTCGAATTGCAACCTCGAAAGCGAGTCGACCAAGCGTTGATTTTCTGCAAGCTCGATCTCGGCGCGCAAGCGCCGAGCGCGTTCGTCGTTGGAGACATCCATAGCGTTCGTGGCGTTCGACGCCTCAGTGGCGT
>CAJYIL010000220.1 GCA_913774795.1 Pseudobdellovibrionaceae bacterium | reverse complement strand
TTCGTTTGAACTTGCAGCAGAACGATGTCGCGCTTGCGTTTCTACCGTTCTTCCACACGAGCGGATGGAACGTCCTGGTCACCCCGTTTGTTCATCGCGGAGCCCGCACGGTGCTGATGCGAAAATTCGACGCCGACCGCGTTCTCGAATTGTCCGAGCGCGAAGGCGTCACGGTCATGTTCGGAGTTCCTACCACGATGGAGATGATGGCGCGCTCTCCGCGCTTTTCTTCGGTCGATCTCTCTCGCGCTCGCTATGCGATCGTCGGTGGTGAGCCCATGTCGCTCGAACTCATTCGCACTTGGCAGCGAAAAGGGATTCCGATTCGGCAAGGCTATGGACTCACCGAGTTCGGGCCGAGCGTTTTTTCCTTGAATCAAGAAGATGCGATCCGAAAAATCGGTTCGATCGGTTTCCCGAACTTCTATATTGAAGCGCGTGTTGTTGATTCAGAATCTCGCGATGTTGAAGACGACGTCGTCGGTGAGCTGATTTTACGAGGAGATGTTTGCACGCCGGGCTATTGGCGAAATCCTGAAGCCACGCGCGAAGCGATTCGCGACGGATGGTTACACACGGGAGATCTTGTTCGACGCGATGGCGACGGATACTTCTTCGTCGCGGGCCGCAAAAAAGAGATGTTCATTTCGGGCGGAGAAAATGTTTATCCGGTTGAGGTCGAACGCCTTCTCTCGACGCATCCATCGATTCGCGAAGTCGCGGTCGTGGGAGTGCCGGATGCGAAGTGGGGCGAAGTCGGTAAAGCCGTCATCTCTTTGAAAGCGGACTGCGCTTTGACGTCAGAGGATGTCACGGCGTTTTGTCAGTCGGGGCTTGCGAAGTATAAAGTTCCAAAACACATCGTGTTTATGGATGACTTGCCGAAGGGCCATTCCGGCAAGATCTTGAAGTCGGCTCTCGCTTAAAGTCTCTGGAAATCGCCGGCAAACGCGGGCTTGAGCTTGGTGTCTAAAACGCAATCGACCGACTGCGTGACGTTGCCACTTGTCGCTTGCATCACGAGGTAAGGAACACGCTCATAGATCGAGTCGGCATAAGCACGCCCGCCCTCTTCGGAGCCTCGGGTGTAAGAATAGAGAAATGGCACCGTGATCGTATTCTTCATCGCGTAGCGCGCACGACCATTGTTCAAAGCGACCGAAGGCTGCACGACGGCGTCTTTCAGTTCGATGTCGACGACGAGAGAGTTGCGGCGCTCTTTGGACAAGAGTCTCACTGTTCCCGAAATCTTCGGGTCTTTTTTGAGATCAAGGCGGAAGGAGTCAACGGTGTGGATACGGCCGTTCTCTTCGACCGTCAGGCGGCAGACGAGATCGGCGCGGTCGTACTTCTCATTCAAAACTTCGACGGCCGGTTTCGCGGCGAGCGTTTCGGTCGAGGTCGGTTGCGCGTTGTTTTTCGCGCAGGCGCCGAGAGCAAGAAGACTGATCAAAAAAAGTTTATTCTGCATGGAGCGGGAGATTAGTCGCTCAGCGCTTCGGGCACTACCCGCCTGAAAACCTTACTCAAGGGTTTTGAAGAACTTCGCGAAGTTCGCTCTTAAAGCATCGTCAAATGAGTCTGCGGTATTTCGGCAGGCCTCGGTCGCATCAACGTCGAATCCGTATTCCGTCGTCGTTGCGATCTGACGCGTGATTTTGCCGATTTTGTACTGGAATTCGAGAACCCAGCTTCCGTTGCGAATTTTCGATGTGTCAGATTCGAGCTTCACGACGACGATATCGATTTTGCGTCCTTCGGGTGCCGCAAGTTTCGTGGCTGCTCTGAGCTCCGCTTCGAGCGCATTCTCGATGAAGACGTTGACCGGTTGCCCGCTCGGCATTTTGAACGATTGCATCCGGCACGGAAGCGACGACTTCGCGAGCTGATCGCTCACGACACGGCTGATTCCGCTCACTCCGCCGACGCTGTAATTGTCAGGCGCTCGTTCGAGCGAGTCTTTTGTTATCTCACTGGGTTGGTATGGACCGACACTGAGGGAGGAACAACCTGCAAGACCGAAAAGAGCGAGAGCCGCGATGAGTTTCAACATGATCTGATTGAATGACGAATCGCCTCGAACATCAAGCCAGGGTCTTTGCTTTTGTTCCAGTCGTTCGCACGACGAGCGGGAAAACGCTTTTTTTCGTCTCTGAAAACAGAGACGAGCTGAAGAGCAACGGACCGACGAATCACTCGTCGGCCCTAAGTTGAACGTCGGTTGGATGCATCAAGCTAACGCTCCGAACCAACGACCAACAGAGGGCACTCGAACCACACTGCGCATAGATCGGAGGCTATGAAAAATCAGACCACGACATTTCGTCGATCACCGACGCGATCGATCCACCTCACCTCAAAGAGGCGGCGCCCACAGCTCCCGAAGCTCAGCTTCTGAAGGAACAGGCGGATGAATGTACGTCGAAGATCTCTCGCGCCGAGGAGACAAGAGTTTCTTCATCAAAGCACGGAAGGCCGTTTGATAAGCCGGCTGTGTCCACTGACCGAAGTGAGTCGATGCTCCCTCGTACAGTTGCAGTTGATACTCTTCAGGCGTTGTCACGTAACCTGAATAAGAATTCGCATAGCCAATCAGAAGTGCCCGGCGCGCCCATGATCCGCGAAGATCATTCAACACCGATTTCTTCAAGCGAGCGCCGGATGTCGTCGTAAACTCTGCGGGCACGGTGATCCAAACCCATTCTCCGAGACGCACCGTTTGAATCGGCAAAATCTGTGGAGTCAGCGGACGGCCCATGAGCTTGCGGCGAGACCAGTTCTTGATGAGACCCAGCACCGGATCCAAAAACGACGGTACGATCGAGTTCTCAAAACCCCGAGCACGGAAGAACTGGGATTCTCCTGCTTGGATACATCCTTTTTTGGGTCCCTGAACCGGATCACATCCAGGCAAGAATCGATATTCGCCGCTCGTGACGAACTCCAAAAGGTCTGAGGCTTGCGAGATGCCTTGAGCCACGTGGTAAACGATTTTCGGCGTCGGCATTCCCTCATCGGTCCCGAGCAGGGCTCGCGCGCCAATGACGGCAGGCCCCGTTTTACATCCCGCTCGACCTCCGACATCTTTGGGGTCGACATCGATTTTCGAGAAGTCGACGTACTCGATGGCGGTGTCGATCTCGGCTTCTACTGAGCGCGCAGATGCGGCCGCTTCGCAAAGTTTAAACGCAAGCTCAGCCTGCATGAATCCATTTTTTCGCGCGGATTCTAAATCATCGCGATCGGTGCCACGGACTTCACGAAGACCGCGAAAGCGCTGAAAATTCGGAGATGAATCTCCCGCAGCACCTTGAACGAAGAGGCAAACTCCGCCGAGTCGATTTTCGAGTTCAGTCGCCGCCACCCCTTTGTTGTCGGAGTGAATCATTTTGTAGTCGCGATGAACCGACGTGCAGTGAACGGCGAATTCG
>CAJYIL010000219.1 GCA_913774795.1 Pseudobdellovibrionaceae bacterium | reverse complement strand
CACGTCGTTAGAGTAAAGCCAGCCGTAGAAATCGGCGAAGCCTTCGTTCAATCCTCGCAGAACGTACGAATTGTAAACGCGCGGCGGAATGGCCGCTGCGGTTTTGGCGACTCGATCGGCAGCGAGTTCGGTTGATCCGTTGTCCGCGCCCCACGACTCCGTGAGTGTCGGCGTCGTGGCCTCATCATCAGCAGCCGTCGCAACGGACTTGCGCGCGCTAACCGCGGCCGAACCCGACGAGCCTGCGGCAGCAACGACAGCACCGCCGCCCGCCACAACAGTTCCGCCCGAGCACGACGTCTGCGCCAGCGGCTCACGCACGTGCGACATCACCAACCGCTGAAACAAAAAGTGAAAGTGTTCGTGGGCGAGCACGCCGCCATTCAGAGCGATCGGCAATCCGCCCTGATCGTAAGGAACCAACAAGAGCGAATCGAGTTTCGCATCATAGATCGCGTTGTTCTTCGCGCGCTGACCGTAGCTGTTCACTTGAACCTCAACGCCCAACGAAAGCGGATACGAAAGCACCGATCCCACTCCCAAAGACAAATCCATCGCCCGCAAACGCTCAACGTGCGCATAGGCCGTCACCGCTTGCATCGTCACGTAATCTGCAGGGACCATGACGCCCGATCGCGTAACCACATAGCGACCAGACGGAGTCGATCCCGCAAGCGAGCCGCCGCCATCACCGGGTTCGACTAAAACACGAGCGGCATCACCCGAGAACTGCTCAGGGTCACGTAAAGTTGAAATCTCGACGTCGCGAAGAGCGAGCGCGCCATCCGTGTCGGATGGCCACGGAATACGGTACGTGCGGGAGTCAAAACGGGTCCCCGCGCGGCCGCAGCTCAACACCGCGAACACCACAAAAAGAATAAGGTTTTTAACGTCCCAAAACCTTGACCGCTTCACAAATCAGACCCATTCATTTAAGGTTCCAAGGCCCTGTTAGTTCGCTCGTCAAAACGACGTTTTCGGGCCGCTCAAAAGCACCCAAAACGCGAAGGCCGAGGAACCCCAAGATCCACCCTTTCGTGTGCAAGATCCAAGCAAGAAGGAAACCTCAAGTGCCTCCTGAATTACGCCAAGCATCTCAAGAACTTGGGTCCC
>CAJYIL010000218.1 GCA_913774795.1 Pseudobdellovibrionaceae bacterium | reverse complement strand
ATCGCCGCGACGACGGAGCGCGGAGATCCCGACTTGATCGAAGAGCTCCATGGATGCGCGGCGATGAGCTCACATCGATGTTTGAAGGCCTCCTGAAGCGCGATCTTGGGTCTGCCGTCACCGTCGTGACCCCGAAATCTCGTGGGTCAATGCTGTGTCTCCGCTTTGCGCGTAATCCGAAAGCTTGGGCTTCGAAACTCCAAGAGCGCAACGTGCACGTCGACTTCAGAGAGCCCGACATCATTCGCGCGACACCTGTTCCACTCTACAATACCGCCGCCGACATTTTCTCGTTGGTGCAAACGTTCGGCGAAGTTTCTCGAGAGGCCAGCGCGTGATCACGATTATCGGCGCAGGATTGGTCGGCTCGCTTTGGGCGATTCTTCTTCGCAAAAAAGGTTATGACGTTGAAGTCTTTGAACGTCGCTCCGATATGCGTGTCTCGCTCGCAAGTGCGGGGCGCTCGATAAACCTCGTCATCACATCGCGTGGTCTTCACGGTCTCGACTGTGCGGGCATTCGCGACGATGTCACCGCTCTTGCCGTGCCGGTTTACGGACGCATGATTCACAGTGTGTCGGGCGATCAGATTTATCAAGCCTATGGCCAAGCCAACGAGTTCAACCTTTCCATCTCGCGTGATGCCCTCAATCGCTTCTTGATCTCGGCCGCTGAGCGCGCAGGCGTGAAGTTTCACTTCGAGCATGAGCTCGAATCGGTCGATCCAGTTCGTCGAACGCTTTCCTTTACATCGACCGGCGCTCCCAAACAGGTGAACTACACAGTTCTTTTCGCGGCCGACGGTGCCGGGTCTCGCGTTAGAAAAGCGCTCGCGAAGATCGAGAGCTTCGCCGAGCGTACCGATTGGCTCGAAGCCGATTACAAAGAGCTGTCGTTGCCTTTAGGTTTAGACTTAAAGCCCCAATTGAAGACCGATGCTTTACACATCTGGCCTCGCGGCGACCACATGATGATGGCGCTCGCCAACCTCGACGGCAGTTTCACTTCGACGCTGTACTTTCCGAAAACCCATTTCGAAAAACTTCGCACGCCCGAGGCGGTCGAGGCACTCTTCAAAGCCGAGTTCAATGATGCGCGGCCGCTCATGAAAAATTATGTTCAGGAGTTTCTCGAGCACCCGCAAGCGACCCTCGGCACTGTTCGGTGCTCGAAGTGGGTCTTTCACGATTCGATCGCTCTGATGGGCGATGCCGCACACGCCATTGTTCCGTTTTTCGGTCAGGGCATGAATTCGGGATTCGAAGACTGCACGACACTTTTCGATCTGATCGATGGCAAGCGAGACTGGCCCGAGATTCTATCGGAGTTTGAACGCATTCAAAAACCAAACGCCGATGCCATCGCCGACATGGCTCTCGAAAACTGGGTCGAGATGCGCGACAAAGTCGGCGACCAGGCCTTTCTCTTGAGAAAAAAAGTCGATGGGGCACTAGAAGCTCGTCACCCGCGCGAGTACAAATCTCGCTACGGATTAATCACCTATACTCTGGTCCCCTACGCGCTCGCTCAAAAAGCCGGCCTCAGCCAAAACGCTCTTCTCGATGAACTGATCGGGCCTGCGCGCTCGCTGGATGAAATCGACTGGACTCGCGCGGAGGAGCTCCTTCGTTCGCATTGGCAGCCGTTTGTGACGGCTCACAAATTAAAAATTGAAAACTTCCGGTGAGTTCTTAAGAGCTCTTTTTAAATTTTTATGTCAGCTTAGAGCCGTGGGCATCTCTAGAAAATTCTCCGAAAAACTCAAAAGCTTGTCGCCGGCTGATCGAGACCGAATGGTACGGATGGGCTGGGAAGATCGAACAAGTTTCGAAGCGATTCAAACTCAATTCGGCTTTAGCCCAAACGAGTTTGTTCGCCTCATGCGCTCGGAGCTTGCACCGAAGGCCTTTGAACTTTGGCGAAAACGGGTGTTTGAAAAAGGGCGACTCAAAAATGGCCGAACGCGCGGCTTCACCGAAACGAGATTTAAATCGTCTCGTCAGTCGATCGACGGCATCACGAAAGGGAAAAAGTAATGGCAGCTCCAATCGTCATCGTCGGCGCGGGACTCTCGGGGCTTGCGGCAGCACTCGAGCTGGAAGCCGCTGGCGAGAGCGCTCTGATGATTGAATCTCAAGATTTTATCGGCGGAAAATTAGAGACGACGCTCGTCGAAGACGCCTATCGGCTTGATCGCGGATTTCAAGTTCTGTTACCCGCATATCCTGAGCTCCATCGGTTTGAGGCCCTTTCGACCGATCTCGATCTCCGGATGTTCAACTCAGGGGCGCGCCTCGAAACCGACGCAGGCTCGCTTGTCATGGCGAATCCGCTGGAGCATCCCACTCACGCTTTCGAAACGGCGTTCGGGAGTTTCGGCACTCTGAAAGATAAGCTTTTAATCCTGAAGCTTCAGCTGCAGGTTCGATCTCAAGAACCAGACGCTCTTCTGTCGTCGGCGAGCGGATCCACTCGGCGCTTTTTAGAAAATTACGGATTCAGCGAAACCATCATCGAAAAATTCTTTCGACCTTTCTTTGCCGGCATTTTTCTTGAGCGCGAGCTCGAGACCGAAGCCGGATTTTTCAAATATCTTTTCCGAATGTTCGGTTCGTCACGCGTCGCGGTTCCGGCCAAGGGCGTTCAAGAGCTGCCCCTCTGGATGGCCAACCGACTCAAGAGGTCCGAAATTCGGCTCTCGACTCGTGTGCGCTCGGTTTCAGGCAACAGCGTCGAATTCGAAGATGGCCGCAAAACCGAGGCACGCGCCGTCATTACAGAGACCGCGCCCCCGAATGACCGTAGCGCATTCGGTGCCGTCACTTCCTTTTGGTTCAGCGCGCCAGAGCCGCCCTTCGAAGGGGCCTGGCTCAGCCTTAATTCGCGCTCGCAACGGCCAGTCGGCTCCCTCAATCATCTCGCGATTCTCTCGAACGTCAGTCGAGACTACGCCTTGAAGGGTGACGCCCTCATCTGCGCGAGCGTCGTCGGGCACGAAGTCACCTCGCCGGCGAATGTGCGCGATCAAGCTGAGGCGATTTACGGAGGATCGGTCAAGTCTTGGCGCTTGCTTCGCGAAGATCGAATTTTTAAAGCGTTCCCGCTTTATCTTCAGCGCCACGACTCAGACACCCCTTCGCAACAGGGCGCGCTAGCCCGCGGGCGCGCAGCCGCACGAAATGTTTTAAAGCGTCTCTAGAGGTTGGCGACTCCACCGAGTCTGGTAAGCGCGATCAGGATCATACATCGCCTCCTGCTGTTTCACGTCGAATGGGTGAGGCTTATTCATTGGCCCCGCCCCCGCAATGTAAGACCAATTTCCCCAATTACTGCACGGGTCGTAATCGATCAGCTGAGATTGGAACCACTCCGCTCCCCATCTCCAATCCACTCCAAGATCAAAGATGAGAAAGCTCGCGACGATCTGACGCATCCGGTTCGAAAGCCATCCGGTCTCATCGAGCTCAACCATCGCCGCATTGACTAGCGCATTCTTGGTTCGCGCTTCACACCAACTCCGAAATGCTCTTTCAGCTTCTTCGTCTTGCCGCCGCGTTGCCGGCGATCGATCGAGAAAAAGTCTCGCGCCTCGGCTGCGTGCTTGAAAGCGAAAATGATCGCGCCAAAGAAGCTCGTAAAGAAACCAGAGCGTCGAGGAATTGCTCCCACGCTCAGCCTCGTAGTCACGCACGGCCTGATAGATGATGCGAGGCGAGAGGGATCCGAGCGCCAAGTAAGGCGCAAACTTTGAGGAGTCTCCGAATCGAAGCAGCCCATTGCGCGTCTGCCGATAAGACTTGAGTCCATCGCGATTCCAAATCCAGTCACGGAGATGATGAAGCGCGTTTCGTTCTCCGCCCGCGAACTGAAAGCCCCGCTTGAGCTCTTGGGCAGGTCGATCTTCGGTGAGCCTGACAACATCCAGACCATCAAGAGGCTCGGTCAACCGGGAGCGCTGTGCTTGATTGATGGGAGTCGAAACCGCCGGCACGGGCTCCCGAACTCTCCAGCCGCGCTCGATGCGGCTTCTGAACTTCGAAAAGCTGATCGGAGTCGAAAAATCGTCTACCGGAAAATCTAACTCGTTTGCCAGAGTCTGGGTTTGAAAGCTGTGGGCTCGACAGCCGGTTTCTTCGAGCGAGCGAAGAATTTCGAATTCGGCGACTCGTTCATTGAAGGCAAATGCTGATGAGTAAAAAAGATCTCGAACCTCTAGACGGCGGCACATCTCAAGAACGGTTTGCGATGTTTCACCGCGCACGCAAATGAGGTCAGCGCCGATTTTTTCGAGATCAATCTGAAGCTGTCGAAGAGACTCGAGTAAGAACGCTTTTCGCCCATCACCCATCGGGCGGACTTGGCCTGACCGTGAAGAGCCGAGCCGCTCGTCCCAAACAAAGAGAAAGCTGACCGGGCTCGGTTCCTGTTTGAGCGCGGCCGTCAGCATTTCGTTATCGTGAAGACGTAAGTCGTCGCGAAACCATACCAGACGACTCACGTCACGTGACCTTGACGCCTTTCCAGAACGCAACGTAGCCCTTGATGGCTTTCGCGGCTTCTTTTGGCTCCGGGTAAAACCAAGCGGCGTCAGGATTCTTTTGGTCGCCAACCTCGATATTAAAGTAGCTCGCCTCACCCTTCCATCCGCACGTGGTGTGCGTGCGACTCGGCTTAAAGTACGTTTTATTCAAGGAGTCAGGAGGAAAATAGGCGTTCCCTTCGACCTCGATCGTTTGATCAGACGTCGCGAGAGTTACACCGTTCCAGATTGCACTTTTCATTTACGTCTCCGTGTTTCTAGGTGTCACCTGCGAGCCATCGCCGGCGTCCCCGCGGTCGGCTCAAATCTTCGACTACGATAGCTTACTCAGGCAAACTTCACAAAGTTGGATGTCATTCGCATGAGTCGTTGGCCAGGAGCCAGGGACATAGAGGGGGAGTGGTCCAGGCGGCACCGCAGTGCCGTTGACGGAGAAACGGCTGCCGGTCGATAATACAGGTATAGTTTATAAATGATTGATGCCAAAAAGCCTGCGGGGGCATTGGGCTCCGAAATGACGATCAAGTTCGAAGGCTAGCGACACGACACATTGATCTGATCAGAAGGGTCTCATTCTACGATGACGCGAACAGAACGCCCGTCTTTCAAAAACGTTCCATCCGAAAATCAAATTGAAATCCGAGCGGTTGTGAGCCCAATCGATCGAATGGCGATGAAGATAGCTGGCCTAGATAAGCCCATTGGTTTCGGTCATCTCCTGCCGCGCGCCGCTTGGTTTACCTTCACATTCGGAGCGTTTTTTACCGTCATGTTCACAGCTCTGATCTGGATGTCGACGGGCAGAAGTCTTTTCACTTTGCTTGACGCATCGACCGCACTGTTCAGTTTTTGTTTGTTTGTCGTCTTTGGGTTCATCAATGCTTATCGCGAACCAAAATTACTAAGCAAAAAATTCGGTAAGTCTCTAGATCCTTTTTTCGATTCGAAACTTTAGTTCAAATCAAAGCGTCGCTCCTAGAATTCA
>CAJYIL010000217.1 GCA_913774795.1 Pseudobdellovibrionaceae bacterium | reverse complement strand
CGAATTCTGCGCGGCCGTCCGCGTTCTCGAGCCGACATTCGGCGGGATCAACCTCGAAGATATCAAAGCTCCTGAGTGCTTCGAAATCGAAGAGCGCTTGAAAAAAGAGATGAACATTCCGGTCTTCCACGATGACCAACATGGCACCGCGATCATTTCGGGCGCCGCGCTCATCAACGCGTGTCACATCAGCGGTCGTAAAATGGAAGACGTACGCGTCGTGATGAACGGCGCCGGCGCGGCTTCGGTTTCATGCGCGAAAATCTTTATCGCGCTCGGCGTGCAACCGAAAAACTTGATCATGTGTGACTCGAAAGGCGTGATTTACAAAGGCCGCACAGACGGCATGAACAAGTACAAACAAGAGTTCGCCGTCGAGACTCCACTCGGAACTTTGACCGAAGCTCTAAAAGGCGCCGATTGCTTCATCGGTTTGTCGGTCGCAGGTGCCGTGACGCCTGAGATGGTGAAAGAGATGGCCCCGAAACCTCTCATCTTCGCGATGGCAAACCCGGATCCCGAAATTTTGCCCCCGGATGCAAAAAAAGCTCGGCCCGACGCGATCGTCGCAACCGGCCGCTCAGATTACCCGAATCAAGTGAATAACGTTTTGGGATTCCCGTTCATTTTCCGCGGAGCACTCGATGTTCGCGCAACGTCGATTAACGAAGAGATGAAACTCGCGGCCGTTCACGCTCTCGCAAAGCTCACCCGTGAAGACGTGCCGGAGCGTGTTTCGGCGGCCTACGGCGGCCAGCAGTTCTCGTTCGGTCCTGAATACATTATTCCGAAGCCGTTCGATCCGCGCGTGTTGTTGTGGGTCACTCCGGCCGTTGCAAAGGCCGCGATGGACACCGGCGTTGCGAAAAAGCCGATCGAAGATTTCCAGGCTTACCGCGACCAGCTCGAATCTTTGCAAGGCGCGAAGACGTCATTTGTTCGCCGGGTCATGCACCGAGTGAAACAGCAGGCCAAGGCGACCGGTAAGGATTTGCCGCTTTTGATTTTCCCGGAAGGTTCGTCGACAAAGGTTCTCAAAGCCATCAACACGGTCGTTCAGGAAGGCATCTGCCGTCCGATGATCTTGGGCTATCCCGATACGGTGAAAGCGACGATCAAAAATCTAGGACTGCAAGATTTGGCAAACGTCGAAATCGTGCAGCCGTCGGCGCACCCGAAGTTCAACGACTACGTCAAAAAAATGTTTGAAATGCGCCAGAGAAAAGGCGTCATGTACCGCGAGGCCGAGCGTCTTCTCTCGAACCCAGACTACTTTGCAGCGATGGCCGTCCACTTGGGCGATGCTCACGGAATGGTGACCGGCGCGACTCAGAATTACGCCGACTGCGTTCGTCCAATTCTCGAGGTCATCGGCTCAGGTCGCCGCGGAGTTGCGTCGGGTCTCAACCTCGTCATCTACAAAAACAAGATGCTCTTCTTCGCCGACACAGCGGTAAACATTGATCCGACAGCTGAGCAATGCGCGACTTTTGCGATCCACGCGGCTCGGGTTGCGGAGTACTTCAAAATTCAACCGCGCATCGCGATGCTCTCTTACTCGAATTTTAGAAGTAAAGGTGAGAACCCCGCGAAGATGCGCATGGCGGCCGACATCGTGA
>CAJYIL010000216.1 GCA_913774795.1 Pseudobdellovibrionaceae bacterium | reverse complement strand
GCGGTAGCGCTCCCAGACTTCTCGAAAGACTTCGAGCGGGGTCGGCGGCACGACTTGACCCGTGTCCACGGCCCCGACATCGGCGTAAGAATCACGGCCATTTCCGCCGTGAAAATGCGGCGGATAGAGTTCGAGGCGGTGATCAAGAAATCGATTTGATAAGGGATAGTGATTGATGCCGATAATGTCGGGCGGGCACGTATTCATCTCGAACCACTGAATTTCATCAGGTTTGAGCTCGCCGCGCTCGATCAAATAGCGATACAGATAATGGCGTTCGTCGACGCGTCCACAGAGAAGATCGAATGTGAGCCAGCGCCGCATATTTTCGAAATCGACTTGGTACTGAAGTGGCGGCGTGCCTTTGGCGCAACCGAAATCTTCGGTTTGGACTAGCTTCGCTGACGGATTCACTTCGCGGATTGCGCGCATGGCGAGTACGACGCCTTTGAGTTCGTTGTAGAGAGCGCGAACAAACGAAGCATCGCTTCGGTGATGCGGATACCAGACTCCGTAAAGTCCGCTGAAGCGAGCCGTCGTCAAAGGTTCGTTGACGGGTGTGTACGCATCGATCCAAGGATAACGCTCGGCCACCGCTCGCGCGAAGGCAGCGAGCTTTTCGGGAAATTCGGAATCGAGAAGTGACGTGGTCGAAGGACCACTCCCGTGATGCACGAGACCTGCAATCGGGCGTGCGGAGGTCGAAAGAAACGTGCGCATCGCTTCATCCGTAGCGCGCCAATCGAAAAGATCGTGCGGCGCGATCTTCTCCCAGAGGATCGGATAGCGAACGCGCTTCACACCGAGCGATGTAAACTGCGTCAGGTCGTCGGTCATGCGTTGATCATGGCCATTCAGAGCGCACTGATCGACGAACCGGTCGCCGACACGGTTTAAAGTGCATTCGAGACCGGCCCACATCTCAAGCGGGCCGGGTTGATGGAGTGACATTAGTGAAGGCTCGAAGTCGGGCGATCGTCTGAAAGTTTCACGGTCATGCAGTCGATCTGTTTCTCAAGACCGGCAATTCCTCTCCAGGTTTCATCCCAGGAGTTTTGCGACAAGAAGCGATCGACACGAGTGAGCCACAGAGGATCCTCTGAGCGGTCTTTCATCGCCTCTTCACCGTAGGCGCAGAATTCATCTGCCGTGTTGGCAATCCGAACGAGCGCCTCTTCGCCGTAAGGCTTGACGACGTCGTTGATCGGAGTCGAAACCACGGGTTTACCGGCGGCCAAGAATTCTGGAGTTTTTGTCGGGCTGATGTATTTCGTCGATTCGTTCAACGCAAACGGCATCATCGCAAGATCCCAGTGAGCGAGGTAGGCCGGAAGCTCCGCGTACTTTTTCATCCCGAGATAGTGAATGTTCGCTCCTTGAGGGAGAGTGGCCGGATCAATTTTGACGACCGGGCCCACGACGATGAATTGCCAGTCTGGCCGAATTTTCGCAGCTTCACGCAAGAGTTCGATGTCGAAACGTTCGTCGACGACTCCGTAAAATCCGACCCGTGGGTGTGGGATGTGCGCTTGATCCGCAGGATCTTCGGTCTTCTCGCGAGCCTTCATGAAATGTGCGTGATCGATTGACGAAGGAAAAGCGTGAACGCTTGGGTGACGATGTTTCTTTGCTTCGTAAAGCGAAACGCCCCCGGTGAAAACGTGATCGGCCTTCGCCATAAGCTCGGCTTCGAGTTCAAGAAGTTGCGGGGGAGCGCCTTTGAAGGCCGAGAGCTCATCCATCGCATCGAAAAGAACGCGCGACGGCTTTAAGTGGCGA
>CAJYIL010000215.1 GCA_913774795.1 Pseudobdellovibrionaceae bacterium | reverse complement strand
CGAATTGACGGCCCAACCGAAAAGAGTAGATGAAAACTTGATCGTCACCAAAAGCGTGAAGCTCAAGAGTAAATGGTTGAAGGCAAAGAACACGAGGTCTTCGTTCCACTCCGGCCTAAAGATCTTCTGATCTTTTTTGTGCGGGAAAAGTTTTTCGAGGAAGATGAAGATTAAAGTACTCGTCAGGAGATCGAGCACCAGCCAATCGAGACCGAACGAAACTCGGTGAGCTTCGAAATCACCGACCTCAACTGTCGCTCCGCCGAGGAGTTGCGCGATGGCCGCAAGAAGAACGCCGGCAAATCCAAGGCGACGTCCTTTTGACATAAAAAACGTTGATGCGCCCAGCGCGGTCGCGAGGAAGATGGCGCCTCGCAAGACATATCTCATCGTGTCGACGTCGTAGGCTTTTCGAAGCTCGGCGGTCGTTAGGTACTCAGGAAAGTGGAAGCACAAGACGCCGCCGATACTGAGAATCCCGAGAAAGATCGAAACGATCCCGCTCATCTTGCCTTCGCCCCACTTAAACTCACTCTGCCGCTTCGGTGATGTCGTCATACTTTCGCATCGGGATTTCGCGCTCAGCGATTAACGACTTTCTATTCTTTTGACGTTGGTCCTAGTCGTGGCGTCCCACTTCGAAACAGGATTTCGCAATGAGCGGGATAATGTCTCTCAATGTCTGAGATAATTTTTCGCTGCGCGATCGGCGATACTTGAAGCACCTTAAGAAGGAGTTCGACATGAAAATCTCAATGAAAAAGTTAATCTTGGCCGCAGCTTTGATCGCACCGATGTCGGCGCACGCAGAAAAGCTCGAAGCTGATCCCGCTCACTCGACCATCACGTTTGAAGCGGTTCACCTAAAAGTCTCGAAGATTCCCGGGCGCTTTACTCAGTTTAACGGCACTCTTGATTTGAACGAAAAAGATCCCACGAAGTCGATCGTGGACTTCACGGTCCAAATCCCGAGTCTTACGACAGCCGTCGAGCAACGCGATACGCACCTCAAATCTCCGGATTTCTTCGATGCCGCAAAATATCCGACCGCGACGTTCAAAAGCACGTCGATTAAAAGAGACGGCAAAGGCTATAAGCTAGAGGGCGATCTAACGATTCGTGGGGTCACGAAGAAGACCACGTTTAGAGTCGAAAGCCTCGGCCGCGTTGAAGACCCCGTCATGAAGGTCAGCAAAGTCGTTTTCCATGCAACCGGCGAGATTAACCGAAAAGACTTCGGTGTCTCTTACGGGCCTGATGCCATCGTCAGCGACATCATCTCGCTGGCGGTGAATCTCGAAGCGGTTCCCGCAAAAAAGTAAGCAAGATTGACTGCGGCGCCCGTGACAAACGATCATGGGCGCTGTGAATCTCGAAGCGTATCTTCAGCTTAAAAAAGATCGTCATACGGCTGTCCCGCGCTCGCGATCGGTTTGCTACCGTTGCAATCAAGCGGGCTTCGGTTGCTACTGCGAGTTCGTGAAGCCGTTTGCGGCCGACATGAAATTTGTTATTTTGATTCATCCAATCGAAGTAAAGAGACGAATCGCGACAGGCCGAATGGCGCACCTTTGCTTGAAGGATTCGGAGCTCATTCAGGGCCAAGAGTTTTCCAACAGCATTCGAGTGCAAGCCCTCACTCAAGATGAGAAAAATCACTGCGTCGTTCTTTATCCCGGCGATCGTTCGGTGAATCTGACGGCGTTGACGCCGAACGAGAGAAAGCAGCTGATTCCTGACGGCAAGAAACTCGTGATTTTCGTGATCGATGGTACCTGGAATACGGCAGGCCGCATGATTCGCAGCACGCATCTCAAGAATCTTCCACGTATCAGCTTCGACGCCGATGCGCCTTCGCGCTTTCGTGTTCGTAAGCAACCGATGCCCGAGTGTCTTTCGACGATTGAGGCCATTCACAAAACGATTGAGTTGTATTCTCCAGAGACGAACGATCACGACAACTTACTCGACGTCTTCGATCAAATGGTCGAGTTCCAACTCAAATTCACCGAGGTCTAAAATGAAGTGGGGCAGTGACGAAGTTGCGAAGTGGTTTTCTGAGCAGAAAATCCAGCGCTCTTATCAGGTAGACGTCGTTTCCAAAATTGAAGCTTTAAAATCGCGTTTCGAGATTCGCGAGTATGGTCGGCCAAGCGACTATCCGGTCTTCGTGGTGCGAACCCAAAAGACACCGGGCCTCCCGACGATTCTCATAACCGGTGGCGTGCATGGATACGAGACCAGCGGTGTGCACGGCGCTCTGAGTTTTCTAGAAACGGCTGTCAGCGAGTACGAGAAAGAGTTCAACTTCATCGTTGTTCCGTGCGTGAGCCCCTGGGCGTACGAAACGATCAATCGCTGGAATCAAAAAGCGATCGACCCGAATCGCTCGTTTACCCTCGACTCACTCGCCGATGAAAGTCGACTGCTGTGTCAGCTCGTCAGCGGCGAAAATATCTTGGCGCACATCGATCTTCACGAAACGACAGACACCGATAACTCCGTTTTTCGGCCGGCCAAAGAGCAGCGAGACGGGATCACGATTGAGTGGTCTGAAATTCCGGATGGCTTTTACGTCGTCGGCGACAGCGAAAATCCGCAACCGGAGTTTCAGAAGGCCGTCGTCGATGAAGTGAGAAAAGTCACGCACATCGCGAAGCCAGACGCCGGCGGTAAACTGATTGGCGAAAAGCTCGAGCAAGACGGCGTCATCAACTATCCTTTGAAAGCACTCTCGCTCTGTACGGCAATGACCAACGCCCGCTTTACGACGACCACCGAGGTTTATCCCGACAGTCCGCGAGCCACTCTGCAAATCTGCATCGACGCGCAAGTCGCCGCGATTCGCGGAGGTCTCAATTATTTGCGAGGTCTTTAGTCTTTCGGGATTCGATTTCGCTCAAAATGCGTCTCGAGTACGAAGAGTGAGTTCGAGTAAATGATGAGGCCTTTGGTTTTCAAATCGTCGAGAAGGTTTTGAAGATCAAGGGGTGTCGCGACGCGAATCTTCAAAATTAAATCGTCTTCACCAGCGACCGAGTGGCACTCGATGATCTCTTCAAACTGCGCCACTCTTTGGCCGCTTTCTCGGCAAGTGGCGGCTCCGGTTTGAACGCGTACGAATGCCGTCACGGGTAAACCGATTGCATCGTAATTCAAATCGATGCCGTAACTTTTGATCACGCCGCTTTTTTCGAGTTTCTTTACGCGCCCGTGGACCGCGGCGGCCGTTAAATGAACCAATTCGCCAAGTTCGGCGTAAGAGGCCTTCGCGTTTTGGGACAGGCACTGAAGAATCTTAAGATCCGTGTCGTCGAGGTCGCGGTTCAAGCTCCCGTTTCTTAATCCCATCTCGATTTTCTCCCGAGCTCAGTTCCAGACTTGTTTAATATCATTCAGACATTATCCTAAAAGCATGAAAAACGTTAAGCCAATTAGGGTGAAGTTAGAACGTGGTCAAGTCTTTAAATTCTCAGGTCAGTTGAGCACCGTTGTCTTTCGATGTGCCTCGGGCCGTGCGTGGATCACGGCGGTGAACGATCTCGAGGACCACATCTTGGGTGCGGGCGGAACGATCGAGCTCAAGTCGACGAAGGCCATCGTCATTGAAGGTCTCGCCGATCATCTGGAGCTCGAAATCTCTCAATGCGCTTAAGCCGAACGGCGATTTTCTGCTTTCTCGCGGTTTACCTGATCTGGGGATCGACTTATCTCGCGATCCGAATCGCGGTTGAGACGATTCCGGTTTGGCTCTTGATCACACTTCGAAACATGATCGCGGCTCCGATTATGTTTGGCCTTTCGACGTTAGCTCGCGAGCAAAGACTCAATCGCTCGCAAATTCGAATCGCGCTCATGAGCGGAGTCTTTCTCTTCCTCTCAAACGGGCTTGTTGGGTTTATCGAAAAATCGATTTCCTCGGGAGTCGTAGCCGTCGTCATCGGTTCGATGCCGATTTGGATCATGATTTTCGGCTGGGCCTTTTTTAAACATGCCAAGCCAGCCGCGATCAAAGTTTTGGGAGGTGTCGTTGGTTTAAGCGGGGTCGCTCTGATCGCGCGGGATAGTTTCCAGAGTGATTCGACCGGGTCCGCGCTCGGGATGACACTGCTTTTTCTCTCTATGTGGCTCTGGGCGTTTGGAACTTTGATTCAGCGAAGAGCGTCGGCGGTCGTCAGTCCGTTTCGATTCGCAGCTACGCAGATGGCAGCAGCGATTCTTCCGACATTCCTCCTTTCGCTCGCGACCCAGGAATCCGTTTCGTCGTTCGCAAACGTTTCGACATCGTCAGCGCTCGCGCTGCTGTACCTCATCGTTTTCGGCTCAGTGATCGGCTTCACCGCGTTTAGTTGGCTCGCACGAAACATCGACACCCAGTTAGTGAGCACCTACGCGCTCGTCAACCCGGTCGTGGCCGTCGTTCTAGGATCGCTTCTTTATGGTGAGCCGGTCTCGGGAGTGTTCTTCGTCGCGATCATTCTGATCGGAGTCGGTTTAGTGTTGTTGATTCGGCCTGTGAAACAGCACAACTCCTAAAAGTAATGAGCTCAGCGCGCGTTAAAATCAGCCGATGAAGACGCTCATTCTCCTTCTCTTTTTAGTTTTGACCGGCTGTACAACCGTCGATTTCGTTCGCAAAGATCTGACTCCGCATAAACAGGCGGTCTTGCGGTACGAGCCGACATCGAATCCAAAAACCGAAGAAAAATACCGAGCGAAATTGAACGAGCAGTCGACGAACTTTTGTGGCGGAAACTATTCGATCGTAAAGGAGTACGAAGCCCTCACGGAGACGCCTCGCTCAAGTGGCGTTACCACAGGAGTCGGAACCGGGTTCGGCACAGGCCGTAGAGGAATGGGTTTTGGTTTCGGCGGTCTCGTCATCGGCGCGCCCGCTGGTTCGTCGGAGAAAATGTATCACTTCGTCGAGATCGATTGCGGCGAGAAGGCGCCACCGCCTGCGCCGTCCGCGACTCCGATGCCGTCTCCAGCCACCTAAGCGTCGAGGAGAAACTCAAGCTCATCAAGCGAGAGCGAGCGCCCGAGAGAGTCATCTTCGCTCACGAGAGCGTTGGCGAGATGACGCTTTTGATCTTGAAGCGTTAAGATTTTTTCTTCGATCGAGCCTTTAGCGATGAGACGATAAGCCATGACTTTTTGCTTTTGTCCCATGCGGTAGGCACGGTCGATGGCTTGTGCTTCAATCGCCGGATTCCACCAGGGGTCCATCAAGAAAACGTAGGACGCCGTCGTTAGATTCAATCCTGTTCCGCCGGCTTTGAGACTGATCAAGAAAACCGTCGTCTTCGGATTCGAATTGAAGCGGTCGACGACGGCGCCGCGGTTGCGCGTTTGACCATCCAGGTGTTCAAACGGAATTCCGGCTTTCTCGAGTTCAGGTTTCAAAAGATCAAGAAACGAAGTGAACTGCGAAAAGACGAGCGCTTTATGCCCCGAGGCCTGAATGTCCTCGAGATGTTCGAGAAGCATTTCGACCTTGGCGCTCTCCGCGTTTTTGTCGCCGATCAAAGCAGGATGACACGAAATTTGTCGCAGGCGCAGGAGAGCTTCAAAGACACGCGTGGTCTTTGGCCCATTCGGTGTCTCTTGCGCATTTTCTTTCAGCTGAGCTTTGAAATGCTTGCGTGTCTTGTCGTAGAGAGACTTCTGCGCCGAATCCATTTCACAAACGAGGATTTGTTCAGTTTTGTCGGGCAATTCTTTTAAGACCTGCTTCTTCGTTCGGCGGAGGATGAATGGTTTCACGGTCGCCGCGATTTTTTCAGTCACTGACTTCGGGACCGTCAGCGATTTTTTATCACCGTAAGCATTCACGAAACTTTGGGGAATGAGTCCGGGGTTCGTGAAATTAAGGAGCGAGAAAAGATCGCGAAGTGAATTTTCCACCGGCGTTCCTGAAAGCGCGAAGCGTTGACGTGCCTGAAGTTGCAAGACCGCTTTGGCGATTTGCGAGGTCGGATTTTTGATCGCTTGGGCTTCGTCGAGAATGATCGTATCGAAGTCGATTGTGCGCAGGCGATCGACTTCGTTTTTCAGGACATGATACGTCGTCAAGACGACGTCGAAGAACTGCGGTCTGAAGATCGTGCGATTCGCTCCTGCGAAATCGAGGATGCGCAGCGAGGGACCGAATTTTTCGGCTTCGTTCTTCCAGTTTTGAACGAGGGACTTCGGAACGACAACGAGACACGGCTTTTGTTCGAGCGGATGAGTTCTAAAATGCAGTGCGCGCGAAAGCAGATACGAGATGATTTGAACGGTCTTACCCAGGCCCATGTCGTCGGCGAGAATTCCTCCGAAGCCGGAGCCCGACATCTTTTGAAGCCAGAACAAGCCTTCGGCTTGATAGTTTCTCAAAGAAGCTTGCAAAGATTTTGGCGGAGTGGCTTCGCCTTGCGCCGCCAATTTTTCCAGCGACTCGAAAACCGATCGAGCTTCGGGAGCGACGTCGACACCGTCGAAAACAGATTGCAGAAATGGGAGTGAGGCCCGATGAAACGCGAGAGCGCCGTCTTTTGAGAGGGTGGTGCTTCTCGAAAGAATATCGAGACGCTTGGCCCAATCGTCGTCGAGATAAGCGGTCTGACCACCGAGGGTGAAAAACGAATCTTTCGCCTCGGGACTCGTCATGACGTCTTTGAGCGAATAGGACTGATCTCCCGACGTAAAACGAGCACTGAATTCATAGCGACCGTCGCGCTCCTCGAGACGAGCGTCATGCATTTTCAAGGGCGCGATGATTTGTCCGTTCAGCGTGAAGCTTGCATGTGCGCTCGCAAGAGCCTTAAGTTCTGCCGCCGAGAATTTTTTGGCTTCAAGCTTTTTGAGAGTGAAGCCCGATCGTTTGAGAATCTCTTTTTCGGCGCTTAAGTTTCTTTTGATGCGTTTTCGTTCAATGCGATCGATAAACTCACGACGCTCCGAGCCCGAAGCTACTCGAATCGTGCCGTACTGGT
>CAJYIL010000214.1 GCA_913774795.1 Pseudobdellovibrionaceae bacterium | reverse complement strand
GCCGCCGCCGGTATTGCCACCGCCTGTACCCGCGACGTTGGCCGCATTTCTCGACGAAGCGTCAGGACGGCTCGGCGCACGTGGAGCACGGTCGCCTTGACCGCCGCCGCCACCCGCTGCGCGACCGGGGCGGCGCTCGCGCAGCGGGTGGCGGCGGCGGTCAAGGCGACCGTGCTCCACGTGCGCCGAGCCGTCCTGACGCTTCGTCGAGAAATGCGGCCAACGTCGCGGGTACAGGCGGTGGCAATACCGGCGGCGGCACTCCCGCAAACTAATCAGTTATTTACGTTTGATCTCCGAGGTTTCATCGCAAGCCTCGGGGGCTCGTTGACCCATTACGGTTAACTTCTCCCCATCTGGGACCAACGGTCACGGAGCTGTGTCTCGAATGACACGCGCTCGAAAAACCTCCGCAAACTAACTCCGCTATCCTTTATCAGTCGCGGCCCTCTTGAGGTCGCATCGATTCACAAAGGAGAAGTTATGCGTCCAGTTATGTTTGCCCGCATCGTCGGTGGTTTGATGGTTCTCGCGGCGGTACTTTCGTTCATCCCAAACCTGAATGTCGTTCCCGCTGAAGGCATGCCAGCCCTCGCCATCGATAACTCGTACGGCCTGTTTCTTGGCTTCGTGCCGATGAACATCCTGAGTAAGATCCTGTTGCTCGCGTTGGGCGCGGTCGGTCTTGCAGTCTCATATGCACCTGCGACATCACTTCCTGGCTCGATCAAATGGTCACGCATCTTGTTCGTTTTGACAGCGGTCTTCGCGGTCCTTGGTTTGTTCCCAGCGACGAACACGCTGTTCGGATATATGCCGCTTTATGGCTGGTCGGTCGCAACATCGGCGGTCTTTGCGATCCTCGGAGCTTACTTCGGATTCGGTCTCACCGCACGCGTGCCAGAAGTCAAAGGTGCGCCGTCGCACGCACGAGTTGCCGGCGTTCGTTGATTCGAGTTGCCCAAAACTTAAAAAGCCGCAGGCCTGCCTGCGGCTTTTTTATTGGGTCGTCACTTATCGAAAATTTTTTCGCGCACGGCCCAGAAGTACTTATGCTTTCTCGCAATAACGAACATCGGCGTGCGAAAGCGTGGGAGAGCGGCGACCGCCTCATTGATCGAAGCCACTTCGAACCTCTCGCCGGGAAGACGATCGTGAAACCGAACGAAGTTGAAGTTGAACGCCGTTCGCGACTCGCGTGAATCCAGGTAGAAATATTCCTTCAGGACGTTTGCGTCGGCATCGTAGTAACTGACTTCGAGCCGGTCATTGCCCTTCTTATCGCGTGACGCTTGAAGCGTCATCGAGTCGACGCGCATCACGTGCGCATCCTTCAAAGCCATCGCTTCTTTCAGCTTCGTGTCCGCATCGATCAGCATGTGCGAGCAATGCTGGCAGTTGCGCGCCGAGATGTCGTTTTCAAGACCGCATTGATCACAGCGTTTGAACCTGAACAAAAATCCGCATTCGACAATCTCGCCCGTTGTGCGCGAGATCTCCGCGCCTTGGCATTTACGTCCGAAGTGCTCTTCGATGAAACCGTCATCGTGAACAATGCCCCAAAAGTGATTTGTGATGCCGCACTTCGGGCACACCACATCACAGATTTGCGCATTTGAAGCCGGTTTATCGTCTTCGATATCGGGCGCGTAAATGTCGTGTCCCTGACCTGTGTAATCGAGAATTAGACAGTCGGTTTTGCCTTCGGCTAAGCGCAGTCCGCGTCCGATGATTTGCTGATACAAAGATGCACTTTCGGTCGGGCGCAAGAGCGCGATCACATCCACGTGAGGCGCATCGAAACCTGTCGTCAAGACACTGACATTGACGAGAAACTTGAGCTTACGGGCTTTGAAGGCTGCGATGATCGCGTCGCGCTCCTCGTCTTCGGTATCGCCGACCACGAGCGCGGAGATGCGAGGCGGGAGCGACTGCATGATTTCTTTGGCGTGCGCGACGGACGACGTAAAAATCATCACGCCGTGGCGATCTTCGGCCATATCGACGATGTTTTTGATAATGACGGGCGTGATGCGATTTTGATCTTTCAAAAGCGCTTCGATCTGTTTCTGAACGTACGACGTGCCGGCCAGTTTCAAAGACGAAAAGTCATAACACGCGACCGGAGAGTCGATGCGCACGGGCGGCGTGAGATATCTGTTCTTAATCATGTACTTGACCGGAAGATCATAGATACATGTCTTAAAAAAGCGATCTGATTTGCCGTGGCGAAGTTTTTTGACGGCGTTGTACTCATAAATCCAACCGTAACCCAATCGATACGGAGTGGCCGTTAGTCCTAAGATGGCAATTTCGCGATTGGCGGCTTGAAGTTTTTGGATCACTTGAAAGTACTGAGTTTCGCCTTCCATCGATACGCGGTGACATTCATCGATGACGAGCAACGAGAAGTCGGAGAAGAAACTTTCATCAGCGCGCGCGATCGATTGAATGCTGCCGAAGATGACTTTTTGGTGTGAGTCTTTGCGATCCAGGCCCGCCGAGTAAATACCGGCTTCCAATCCCAAAGCGACGTACTTCGCGTGGTTCTGCTCAACAAGTTCTCGCACGTGCGCGAGCACCAACACACGACCTCGCGCCACGCGCGCAAGCTCCGCGATCACCAGCGATTTTCCCGCACCCGTCGGTAAAACGATCACGGCCGGCTGCCGCGTAGATCGAAAGTGCGCGAGGGTCGCTTGCACGGCTTCTTGTTGGTAAGGGCGGAGTTTGTACATCGACACCGCAACATAACACGAGGAGCCCGCGAAGGTCATCGCTCAGGCGCGCGTCGTTTGGTTTTTCCGTTCAATCGAGGAGTGCTTGAAAGTGACGCGGGAGAGGAGCTTCGAACGAGAGGGGCTTCTTCGTAAAAGGGTGCGCAAACTCGAGTTTCCAGGCGTGGAGCATGAGATTTCGGTTCGCGACTTCGCCAGGGCCGTATTTCGAATCGCCCACGACTGGGTGTCCGAGTTCCGCCATGTGAACGCGGATCTGATTCTTGCGGCCCGTGACGAGCTTTAATTGTACAAGCGAGAATTTTGGGAGTTCCCGAACGACTTCGTAAAGAGTTTCTGAGAGTCGCGAGTCGTGCGTGGCGCCGTCAACGGGCTGGGCCGAGGCCGATGAATGCACATGATAATCTTCGTCTTCTGAGAGATACGACTTCACCGAACCTGATTTGTCTTTGAGGTGACGGTGGACGACCGCGAGGTACGTCTTCGAAACTTCAGACCAGTGCGACTTGAGATGTTTATAAGCTGCTTCGGTCTTGGCGAAGACGAGAAGCCCACTGGTCGCTTGATCAAGTCGGTGCACGACGAAGACATGTTTCGTCGATCGAGCGTTCCCTTTGCGGATGTATGTGTTCAAATTCGCTTCGACGGTGACATCGCGATTCCACTTCGCGGCCACCGTCAAGATCCCGGGCGCTTTGTTACCGACGATGATGTCGCTGTCTTCGAACAGCAACTCAAAGCCGCGTGGATGATACTTGCGCGGGATTTTGTTGAACATTAAGGGCGAGGTCCGAAGAGTTTCGCGTCGATCGAAAACTTACCAGGTCCGTTGATCACGAAGAATAACGCAAGAACCATGTACAAGAGAGGGAGCTCATAAGAACCACCCTGGCCCGTCGTATTCACGAACGGATCATGCATTTGAAACGCGTGAAACGAAGTCGCCACAAGCATCGTGAAGACTAGGCCGAGAGAACCCAAGCGAGCCAGGAGACCGATGACGAGCGCAAGCCCACCACCGAACTCAGAGAGTGCCGCCAGGCCTTGAAGAATTCCCGGAACAGGAGCGCCCGGCATCCAGGAGAATGGCGTTTGAATTTTACCCCAACCGTGAATCATGAACGCGACACCCATCACGAGTCGAATGAGCAAAAGCGCTAAATCGACGGTGTGGGGCGAAAAGCGAGTCGCAAAAAACTTCTTCATGGACTGAACCTCCTTAAGGTTGTCTCGATTAGACCAGCCCTGGCTTAGCGGATCAAGTACGTGAGTTGAAGGTCTCGTGACCGACGACCGATTCGAAACCGAGAGCTGACGAGATGGGTGCTCTCATCCGTACACAAGAGCTTTCAAAAGCGAGGCAGCGACCGATTCTGATGTAAACGGCTTCGCTAAGACGAATTCGAAGCCTGCCTCCGCTTTTGAATACGATCAGATTCGTTCGCCGGGTTGTCAGGCTTTTTCGTGCCTCAAGATTATCATGGCCTAAGCGTGCATGCGATCTTCGAAAGCGGTCAGCGCGACCTTTGCACCTTCACCCATCGCGATCACGATTTGCTTAAACGGAACCGTCGTCACATCACCTGCGGCGTAAATGTTCTTCACCGACGTGTGACCTTTCGAATCGACCACGATTTCGCCGTACTGATTCGTTTCGACGATTCCTCGAACGAACTGTGAGTTCGGGAGTAGACCAATTTGCACAAAAACACCGTCGAGATCGACTCGTTCTTCGGCCTGAGATTTCGTGTTGGTATAGACCAATCCGTTCACCTTTTGGCCATCGCCCACGACCTCTTTTGTTCGGGCGCTTGTGACGATGCGAGCATTCGGGATCGAACGAAG